>JAFTHF010000294.1 GCA_017457545.1 Clostridia bacterium | reverse complement strand
TCAACATAAAATGTACCGTCAAGGCATTCCCAGTCACGGGGAGTTACAGCCTTATCGGAATGCTCTCTGAAGCGTCCGTCGGGAGTGCCACATTCAAGAATTGCTGTGCCTCTGTGATATCCCTCCCCTTTAAAGCTGGCAAAAAGGTAGAATTTGCCCTTGTATTCGTGTACCTCCGGCGCCCAATACTGGGTATCACCCCAAAAGCCGTCAAAATATGAAAATATTTCTTTTGGCTCACTCCAGTTTTCAAGATCATCGCTTACATATACATCAAAGCCTAAGGTTTCAAGAGGCTTTCTCTCCCATGTATTATTCCCTCTTGTACCGTACATATAGTACTTGCCGTTATGCGGGAGAATAAACGGGTCTCTTATGTTTATATCGCAAAATTTCATTATATTTCCTTTAAGAAAAGTGCCTCAAAGGGCTTAAGTGTTACTCTGCCACTTACAGTCTTTTCGTTTAATATATCGTAGTATTCCTTTGTAAGCTCAACATAGCCTTCCTTATTCTGAAGCTCAAGGGCGATAATACCGTTTTCCTTACCGCTTCTTTCAATAAGCTCTATATTCTCCGATGCCTTGGCAATAGGAGCTCTGTCAATAAGCTTAAGAAGTGCATCGCCGTCAACGCCTGTACCGAGGATAATAATCTGTCCCTTACCAACCTTACGTCTTGTAATAGCTGCAAGTCCGTCAAAGTCCTCTCCGCCTGAGTAAACAGCAAGCGCCTCACTGTCAACTGTTTCAAAGGCATCGTAGTTAAGACAGGTTTTTATCTCCTGACCGTTATCAACAAAATGTGTCTTGATAATCTTATCAACCTGAGTATCGAATGGGATATTATATTTTGTATATACTCCACCAAGCTCCTCAAGGAATGAGAATGGAGCATCTATATACTTGGATGCATGGTCAGTCATTATATCGGAAAGAGGACCGACAATCCATGTTCCACCGTTCTTGATCCACTCAGTAACTCTTTCCTTAAAGCCACACTCGGTAGCATTTGCAAGCATAGGTGAAAGAAGTATCTCATACTCATCAAGACAAGCATCTGTTTCGATAACGTCCACGTTATAATGCTTAAGAGGTGCGTGGAAGGTGTCTATAAGACGCTCTCTGTAATTAAGGTCAAGACGGCCGGAAATAAGAGGTGCGTGTTTAAAGTCCTTGACTGCTGTTGTAGAATATGTAAGAGCAATTTTTGACTTAATCTGAGAGTTCTCAAGGAAGCTCTTGCTCTTTTCAACATGGTCAGCTACACGCTTTATACCCTTGGATACGCTATAAGGTCTGCCTGATGTACTAACAACAGCACCGTGACCAAGCTCGTGTCCGTTGGGGTGAGCACGGTAAAGCCAGAAAAGGTTCATTTCTCCGCCCTTACAGATAGGTGAAATTGTGTTCATATAGCAGCTGTCTGTATAGTGATAATCATTAGCTGCACAATAGCCACCGTTCCATCCAACAAGGGTTTCTGTTACCCAGAAGGGACGGTCCTTTATCTTACGTAAAAAGTCAAACACAAACATATTACGGTAGATAATGTCTATGTTGTCATAATGATTGTACTGTACAACATCAAGTGTCTTATTCATATCACGGTAGCTGAGATAGTTATTTGTCATCATATCTGTACCGATAGGCGCACTTGAATGCTTTCTTATAGCCTCAGCCTGTTCATTTGTATAGGAGTAAATAAGCTCACACTGAAAATGTCCCCAATCAACAAAGCGGCTTGGGTTTTCCCACTGATATGTATGAGGGGGCTCAATATCATCAAAGGATTCATAGTCGAGAGACCAACGGTATGTTCCCCAGCTCTTATTAAGGTTCTCTATTGTTCCGTATTTCTTCTTAAGGAATTCACGGAAGCCCTTAACGCAATCGGGGCAGTAGCAGCCGTCATCATACGGAAAAAGCTCGTTGTCTATCTGCCATCCGATAACGCCGGGATGGTCCTTAAATGCCTTAGCCATTTCCTCAGCAATTTTAGCATTTAATCTTCTTGCGTCCTTATTAGACTTGCAGGTGTGAACTCTTGCTCTGTGAAGCTGCTTCTCTCTTGAGTTGTTTACAGCAACGGTACGAAGAGCATCCGGATATTTTTTAAAGAACCAACGGGGAGGAGTGCATGAGGGGGTACACATAATTGTGTAAATGCCATTTTCATAAAGCTTGTCTGCAACATACCTGAAAAGGCTGAAATCATACACTCCCTCAGTCTTTTCCATAGTACTCCAGGCAAATTCGCCAACACGCATACAGTTGAGACCGTGCTCCTTCATTACCTTAATATCCTTGTCAATTTCAGCCTTATCCCAAAGTTCAGGATAATAAGCTGCGCCAAAATAAAACATATGTATTCTCCTTTTTTATGCTTTGATATTTCTATAATACCATATATATGGTATTTTGTCAATTTGTGTTTTTGCTTTTAATACCTAATCTATTGACATATTTTTTAAAAGTGATAAAATATATTATATAAAAAAAGTTTAAGGAGAAATGATATGCTTAAATACATTACAGGAGTTAAAAATCAGCTCCCACTTTACTATTTTGAAAGATTATCTGAAATTCCCAGAGGCTCAGGCAATGAGGCTGAGGCAGCTGATTTTGTAGCGAATTTTGCAAAATCAAAGGGACTTTTCTGTTACAAGGACCAACATAATAATGTGCTTATCAAAAAGCCTGCATCAAAGGGTCGTGAGAACGAGGAAGCTATTCTTCTTCAGGCCCATACAGATATGGTATGTGAAAAGAACAAGGGTACCGAGCACGATTTTACAAAGGATCCCATAAAGCTTATCCAGGAGGGAAATATTCTTCACGCAGACGGTACCACACTTGGTGGCGACGACGGATTTGGCGTGTCAATGATGATGGCTATCCTTGATGATGACTCTATTTCTCATCCTGCTATTGAGTGTCTTTTTACATCCAGTGAGGAAATCGGTCTTGTGGGGGCATCTAACTTTGATTACAGTCTTATTAATGCCACAAGAATGATTAACCTTGACTCTGCCGAGGATTCAACAGTCATAATCGGCTGCTGTGGCGGTGTAAGAACCGAATTTACATTACCCGTATCAAGAGGTGGCGAGGAAATCGGCTACAGACTCTGCATTGAGGGACTGTGTGGTGGACACTCAGGAGAGGACATTGATAAGGGTAGACTTAATTCTCACATTTTAATGGGTACTTTGCTTAATAAAATTAATAAAAAAACACCGATACGTGTCGCTTATTTACACGGTGGCGATAAGGACAACGCTATTCCACGTGAATGTGAGGCTACTTTTGTTGCTGACTTCGAAATTGATAGCGTTTTTGACGAAATCCGCACATACGGTATGGAGCTTTTGAAGGCTGAAGAGGACAAGGGTCTTAGAATTACTCTTGAAAAGAACATTTTATGTAAACCATTCTCCTATGAGGATACAAAGCATATTCTTGACCTTATTTCCGTAAGAAACGGCGTTTTAAGATACAGAAGCGTTGAGCCTATTCTTCCTGAGCTTTCACGCAATCTTGCAAGAATAAGAACAAATGAAAACAATATTTCTGTCGGCTTCTCTTCCCGTTGCAGTCTTGAAAGTGGACTTAACGAAAGTACAACAGAGCTTGATAATTTGGCATCTGAAATGGGTGCATCTACCCTTCACCACGAAAAATATCCCGGTTGGGAGAGTGACCCAAATGCCGAAATTATTGAAAGCTGGAAAAATGCGTATCGTAAGGTAAGTGGCAAGGATGTTAATGTTACAATAATTCATGCAGGACTTGAATGCGGTATTATTACAAGCTCTGTAAAGGGGCTTTCTGCTATTGCAGTAGGCTGTAACGTAATTGACCTTCATACACCCATGGAAAGAATGGAGCTTGACTCCTATGACCTTATTTACGACGTACTTATTGAGCTTTTGGCTTAAGGTCGAAAATTGTCAAATACTGTTTATTTTCAGTTAATCTTATAGAAATATAATATACAATGAGGTGATATAGTGTTCCATATTCTTGTAGTTGATGACGATAAAAACACAAGGCTGTTTCTTAAGGCTGTACTTGAGGATGCCAACTATACTGTATATACTGCAAAGGACGGTCTTGATGCTCTTGACGTGCTTGACAGGGAGCATATTGACCTTGTTGTGCTTGATATAATGATGCCCAATATGGACGGCTATGAATTTACCAAAACATAGCGTGAAAGCCAGAATAATTTACCTATTCTTATGCTTTCTGCAAAGCAGCTGCCCAAGGACAAGCATATGGGCTTTCTTGTTGGTACTGACGACTATATTACCAAGCCTGTGGATGATGAGGAAATGCTTTTAAGAATCAAGGCACTTCTTCGCCGTGCTAAAATTGTCAGTGAAAGAAAAATCGAGATAGGTGATGTGGTTCTTGACTATGATTCCTTTACTGTTTCAAAGGGTGCCGAGGTAGTTGAGCTTCCTCAAAAGGAGTTTTTACTTCTCTACAAGCTTCTTTCTTACCCCGGAAAGATATTTACCCGTATTCAGCTTATGGATGAAATATGGGGTGCCGATAGTGAAACGGGCTGGGAAACAGTTACAGTACATATAGCAAGATTACGTAAGAGATTTGAGGGCTGGGAGGAATTCCAGATTGAATCTGTACGAAGCCTTGGATATAAGGCGGTGAAAAAAATATGAAAAGCCCAAAGCCCTTTGGATTCAAATTTAAGCGAAAGAAGGATGACAGCTCTACCTTTTCTCTCGGTATTATTCTTGCCCTTGTTATATTCGCAATTTTACTTGTAGCTCTTGGACTTGCCGCATCTGTTGCATATATTCTTGTCGGTGCAGGTGTCATGGAGGACGGTCACGACGGTTGGAGTGCGTCATATATTATTCTCTTTATGGTGATTTCCAGCGTTATACTGGGTTCAATTACTTCATTTTTCGGAAGTAAGCTTATTCTTCGTCCCGTAAAAAGAATTATTAAGAGTATGGACCGACTTTCAGAGGGTGATTTTGCCGCACGAATGGATGTAGAGGAATCAACAATGACAGCCTTTCGGCAGCTTTCCCATAAATTTAATTCTCTTGCAGAAGAGCTTGAAAGCACGGAAATACTTCGTACAGACTTCATAAATAACTTTTCCCACGAGGTAAAGACACCTATTGTCTCAATTACCGGTCTTGCCAAGGTGCTTAAGCGTGGAAATCTTTCCGATGAGGAAAGAAAAATATATCTTGATGCTATTGAAGAAGAATCGATGCGTCTTTCCCATATGGCAACAAGTGTTTTGAACCTTACGAAGGTTGAAAATCAATTTATTCTTACAAATGTTTCAAGCTTTAATCTTTCTGAGCAGATTCGATCCTGCATACTTCTCCTTGATACCAAATGGGAGAAAAAACAGCTTGATATTGGTGTTTAATTTGATGAATATTACATTGAAGCAAACGAGGAGCTCTTGAAGCAGGTATGGATAAATCTTATTGATAATGCTATTAAGTTCTCGGATAACGGTAGCTCTGTAGATGTTTCTATACATAATGATGACAAAAACATTTATATT
>JAFTHF010000293.1 GCA_017457545.1 Clostridia bacterium | reverse complement strand
TTTTCTTCATCACCAAGATAATAATACCACTTGCCCTCTTTTGTTATTCCTATCTTATGTATATAATAATTTTCACGTTTTATATTGCGTAAAATACAGGCGCAAGAGTGTAAGGATACCTGATATTCGCTGCTTTTTCCACCAAAAATCAGACACAGGGTCTGTTTTTTCATAAAATCACCCCAAAACAAAAAAATGATACTGACAAAGCGTCAATATCATTTTATGCCATATGAAATTATTTGACAATGTAAGCTGTACGCACATTGCCTCCGTAGTCCTTAAGTATTTCGTATGAGGAATAAAGTCCCTCTAATACGGCTACGGAAAGAAGACTGTCCATAGCTTCTCCCTGGTCATATCCGAACTCTATAAGTAAAATTCCACCCTCATTTAAATGTGAGCTGCTGTTATACACAATAGGCTTTATAATATCAAGTCCGTCCTCACCACCACACAGGGCAATATACGGCTCATTTTTCACCTCAGGTGAAAGGGTGTCCATATCCTTGCTTAAGATATAAGGCGGATTTGATAAAATGGCATCATATTTGCCTATTAAAATATCCTTTGTTACATCGGCTAACACAAATTCGCATTTGTCAGCTACACCGTGCAAAGCTGCATTTTTCCTTGCCATATCAAGGGCAGGAGCTGAAATATCAACAAGGGTAAGCTCCTTAATATCCTTACGGTTATCAAGCACGGATATACCGATACAGCCGCTTCCTGTGCATAAATCTACTATACGTGCATTGGGTTTTGTACATTTTATCGCCTTTTCAACAAGAATTTCCGTGTCGGGTCTGGGAATAAGACAGTCGGGGGACACGTAAAATTTTTCACCCATAAAATACCATTCTCCGAAAATATACTGGAGTGGTATACGGTTATTTCTCTTTTCTATAATGGGGATAAGCAGCTCTTTATCGAAGTCACGCTCCTTATCTGATATTAAGGCTGCGTAGCTTACATTAAAAATCTGCTCAATAATAAGGTAAGCCTCCCTTTCGGCGCTGTCCCCACAGCATCCCTTAAGAGAGGCAATAAGCTCCTTAATTTTCATTGCTTTCCTCGGGGAGAGTGTCGCATTTTTCTGCTACATCGGTGTTTTCGGTAGCTGCAGCCCTCTCTGCCTTGATTTCTGCAATTCTCTTTTCCACATCAGCCTTTTTCATACCTGTAAAGGCAACGTGCTTTCTGTTCTCCTCAACGTCAATATCATACTCATGCTCATCAAAATCGGGAAATTCCTCGGGCATAGAGGACTTGATTGCGCTGATAGCAATGGCAAGCTGAGCTTCGTCGGGCTCCTTAGTTGTAATTCTCTGCATCCAGAGACCGGGAGCAGCCACAATTTTTGTAATTATGTTATCATGCTTACCGCAAAGCATAATAATTTCAAAGCCTACACCCATAATAAGAGGGAGAATTGCAAGCTTTATCGCTGCTCTTAAAAGCATATTGTCCCATACGGGAATAAACATACCTGTTACTATACCGATAATAAGCATTACAAACATAAAGCTTGTGCCGCAACGGGGGTGGAAGCGTGTACAGTTCTTAGCATTCTCGGGGGTAAGCGACATTCATGCC
>JAFTHF010000037.1 GCA_017457545.1 Clostridia bacterium | reverse complement strand
GTCATATACAACCTTAGGTACAACCTTCCAATCAACATTTTTACCCTTAGCAATAAGCGCATCTCTCTTGGCAGTCTGCTTAGCATAGCGAGCTTCTTCCTTGGGATTGTTCTTCTGGTAGAAGAAATATTTGTTAACCTCATTAAGTAAGCTTGAGTGGAATGAGCCTGCCACGCTATCCTTATTATACTGAAGCTTATCAATAGATTCAGCAACAAGAGCGGAAAGGTCCTTACAATACAAGATAGTATCCTTCTTAACAAGATCTGTCTCTGCAAAATACTTTGCTGCCGCCTCAAGAGCTACAATAACTTCCTTCTTCTTAGCAACAGATTTCTCATAAGAATTCTTTACGCCAAGAGTTTCAAGCTCGATAAAGCGATTCATAAAGTTATCATTAAGGTAGCCAAGAGAAACCTCATTAAGCTCCTTGACATCCCTCTTGCCAAGCTCTGCCTCAGGATTCTTATACTTATAGAAACCTATACGGAAGAAGTCAGGGCGAACAGCAGATGTAATTTCTGTCATAAGATCCTTAAGCTCGTTGAAGAGACCTTCAATTTCTGTGGGGAGAATAAACTTCTCGCCTTCCTTAAGCTTAGGATTTATATAAGAAGATCTTACAAATGTAAGCTTTTCTTTGAGTGAAGCAATCTTTGCATCATAATTTGCAGTCAGGAATGTATCATTAACAAAGGAAAGCTTGTGGTGGAAATCTTTAATTATACCCTTAACATCAATCCTCTGATTTTTGCTTGCACGGAATAATTTGTCATCAATATCAGCAATAATTTCCTGAGCGTGAGTATATGCGTCATTATAGCTATCCTCAAGCTTATTTGCCTGAATATTAAATGCGTTAAATGTAGTGATAAGATCGGAAATCTCAGCAACTGTGTCTGTTTTTTCCTCTCCAACAGCCTCAATCATATTAGATTTAAGAATCTCTAAAAGGCCATTGAATTCTACCTTACCCATTTTACGGCTAAGCTTATTCTTAAGAAGCATAGCTTCAGTAATCTGCTTACCGATCTTAACGATAGGGTCAAGAGATGAAAGAGGGTCCTGGAATATCATAGATATTTTGTCGCCTCTGATTTTGCACATTTCCTCCTCGGAAATCTTCAAAAGATCCTTGCCGTCATAGAAGATCTCTCCACTCTCTACAATGGAGTTACCTGCCAAAATACCAAGGATAGCCTTGGAAGTAACGGATTTACCTGAGCCCGATTCACCTACGATTGCAAGTGTTTCGCCACGCTTAAGGTTAAAGGAAATGTTACGTACTGCCTTCAGAGTACCGGAGGTGGTCCGGAAGGATATTCTTAATTTTTTGACTTCAAGTATATTATCCATAGCTTACTCCTCTACTCCACGAAGTGATGGGTTGAACGCATCACGCAAGCCATTACCAAACAAGTTGAAGCATATCTTAAGAAGTGAAATGATCATCGCGGGGAATAGCATAAGATGCGGGTAGTTTGTCCAAATATTGGATGCGTCAGAAAGCAATGTACCGAGAGATGTTGTCTCTGCTCCACCAAGATTAACAATACCGAGGAATGAAAGCATACTCTCAGTAAAGATAACACCGGGGATAGCAAGTACAGAGCCTGTAATAATTGTACCCAATGTATTGGGGAAAATGTGCTTCCAGATAATTCTTCTGTCACGTGCACCAAGTGTACGCGCAGCCATTACGTATTCCTGATTCTTAAAGCGGTAGAACTGTGTTCTTACACGGCTGGACATACCAATCCAACCAGTCAGCACGAAGGCAAACAACAGTGACGGGATAACGCCAACTTTCTGCGCCAAGTGCATCTGGAACAAGGTCATAACAACTATACTAGGAATACCTGAAAGAATATCTGTAATACGCTCCATTGTAAGGTCTACAATGCCACCATAGTAACCTGCTATTGCACCGTAGATAGCACCAATGAAGAAGTTGATAAATGAAACTGTAAGTGATACAAGAAGGGAAAGCTTAATACC
>JAFTHF010000292.1 GCA_017457545.1 Clostridia bacterium | reverse complement strand
TTTCCCATCTGCAAGAGGAGGTCATATCGGTATGTACCGAGATGAAGAAACCTTGGAGCCTAAGTCTTATTACTGTAAGCTTCCTGTAGGCATTGAGGATAAGGTTGTTCTTTTGGTTGACCCTATGCTTGCTACAGGCGGTAGCGCATGTGATGCAATTCAGCTTCTTAAGGATAAGGGCTGTAAGCATATTAAGTTTATGGCAATTATCGGCGCACCTGAGGGTGTTTCCAAGGTTGCTGAGGCTCATCCTGATGTAAACATCTATGTTTCAACACTTGATAGATGCCTTAATGATAAGGGATATATTCTTCCCGGTCTCGGAGATGCGGGCGACCGTCTCTTCGGTACAAAATAAATAATAAACCTCTGCCATTTGGCAGAGGTTTTTATTTTACATAATTGTATTTATAATTTTTTTATGATATAATTATCACAGATAATTAACTTTGACCGTATGAGGTAAATATGAAATACGACTTTGAATCTATAATGGATAGACATGGCAAGGATGCTTTGGCTGTTGATGGAATAGGCGAGGGCTTTGCTCCCGACGGGCCAAAGGAGGGCTTTGACGTAATCCCTATGTGGGTTGCAGATATGAATTTTCCAACTGTTCCTACTGTTTGTGAGGCAATAGAGGAGAGAATTAAGCATCCTGCATTTGGTTATTTTAATCCCAGAGATGAATATTTTGAAAGTATTATAAAATGGCAGAGCATTCGAAACGGCGTTAAAAATCTTAAGCCCGAGCATATCGGATATGAAAACGGTGTTTTAGGTGGATTACTTTCAGTTCTTGGCGTATTTTGTTCACGTGGAGATAATGTATTGGTACATAAGCCTACATATATCGGCTTTACTATGTCACTTAAAAACAATGGTTACAATATTGTCCACAGTCAGCTTGTAAAGGATGAAAAGAATGTCTGGCGCATGGATTTTCAGGATATGGAGCGAAAAATCGTTGAAAATAATATTCACGCAGCTATTTTCTGTTCACCTCATAACCCAACAGGACGTGTGTGGGAAAAATGGGAAATTGAAAAGGCTATGGAAATATATAAAAAGCATGATGTTTTTGTTATTTCTGATGAGATTTGGTCTGATATTATCCTGTTTGGAAATAAGCATATACCAACACAGTCCGTAAGTGAGGATGCAAAAAACCGTACAGTAGCTCTTTATGCGCCGTCAAAAACCTTTAATCTTGCAGGACTTGTTGGATCTTATCACATAATTTATAATAAATATATAAGAGAAAGAGTGGAGAAGGAGTCATCCTTATCCCACTATAATTCTATGAATATGCTTTCAATTATGCGTTAATAGGTGCCTATAGGGATGAGGGATATGAGTGGCTTACACAGCTGTGTCAGGTCCTTTCTCAAAATGTGGAGTATGCGTGTGACTATATAAATAAGCATTTTAAGGGCGTTTCAGTATGCAAGCCTCAAGGCACATATATGGTGTTTATGGACTGTAATGAATATCTAAATAAGCAAAATATGTCTATGAATGATTTGCTCAAAGCAGGTTATGATGTCGGTATTGCATGGCAGGATGGAGCGCACCATGGAGGAGAAAACTTTATTAGATTAAATCTTGCGTTACCTTTCTCAAAGGTAAAAGAAGCTTTTAACAGAATGGATAAGTACATTTTTAATAAGGATTAAAATATGAAAATATATGATATTTCCCAAGAGGTTTTTAGCTGTCGAATATATCCCGGCGACCCCAAGCCTGAAAAAATTTCAGTATCTGCAATTGAGAATGGAGATTTATATAATCTGACATCTTTTTCTATGTGCGCTCATAACGGAACACATATTGATGCCCCTTCTCATTTTATTAATAACAGTAAATCGGTTGATAAGCTTTCCTTGGGAAAAATGATCGGATATGCCATGGTAATAGAGCATAGCGGTAGCGTGAATGAAGCTGATGCTATAGCTTTTATTGATAAATTGAAAGCTGATTTTGATATACCTGTTACTAAGCTACTTATAAAGGGCAATGCAACCGTTACCTATGAAGCTGCAAAAGTTTTTGCAGAAAACAAGATGGATTTAATAGGTAATGAATCTCAAACTGTTGGACCTATGGATAGTCCTATGCAGGTTCATTTGGAGCTTTTAAATGCAGAAGTAATTCTCCTTGAGGGAATAAACCTGACTAACGTACCTGAGGGAATATACTTTTTAAATGCTGCCCCGTTAAATTTGGGAGATAGCGACGGAGCTCCGTGTAGAGCTATATTAATTGATTTTGATAACTAAGGAGAAAATATGAATTTTGCAGATATTGCCAATACTCGTCAGTCTTGCAGAAGCTATAACCCGAATAGAGATGTTGAAGACGAAAAGCTTAATAAAATTTTAGAGGTAGCACGTCTTTCGCCGTCTGCATGTAATGGACAGCCCTACTTTGTAAGTGTTTGTAAGGGTGAATCGGCTAAAAAAGTAGCCAAGGCAGTTCAGGGAATGGGAATGAACAAATTTGCATCTGATGCCCCAATTATGCTTGTAATATCAGAAAAGCCATATGTTGCATCAGCGGCACTTGGCGCAAAGGTAAAGAAAAACGATTACCGTTCAATTGATATTGGAATTTTAGCAGCTTATATAACAGCAGAAGCTACTGCCCAAGGTCTTGGCACGTGCATTCTCGGCTGGCTTAACGATGCTGATATTCGTGAAATATGTAATATTGATGGTACAGTGCGTCTTGTGATAACCTTAGGATATGCCTCAGATGATGATAAGCTACGTCCTAAAAAACGCAAGGAGTTATCAGAATTTATTAAAATCATCGAATAATAAATAGCAATTTATGTCTATATATAATATGAGTTTCCAAAAGAGGTCGAAATGTTTGAATTTAAGGATAAAATTGTAATTGTTACGGGTGGTGCTAGAGGAATCGGCAGCTGTATACGTTCTAAATTTGAGGAAGAGGGCGCAACGGTTTGCGTAATTGATTTACTTGAAAATGATTATTTTATAGGTGATCTTGCCGATAAGGATACACTTGAAAAATTTGCAAGTAAGGTTATAAACGAACACGGTCATATTGACTATCTGATAAATAATGCTGCACCCTTTATGAGTGGAATTGATAGCTGCAGCTATGAGGATTTTGAATATGCACTTAAGGTGGGTGTAACGGCACCGTTCTACCTTTCTAAGCTTTTTAAGCCTTATTTTACAGAGGGTGGAGCCATAGTAAATATATCCTCATCAAGAGATAGAATGAGTCAGCCCCAAACTGAAAGCTATACAGCAGCCAAGGGAGGAATTGCTGCACTTACATATGCAATGGCAGTAAGCCTTGCAGGAAAGGTGCGTGTAAATTCCATATCTCCCGGTTGGATTGACAATAATTATAC
>JAFTHF010000291.1 GCA_017457545.1 Clostridia bacterium | reverse complement strand
TAAGACCAGCCTTTGCAGCCTCTGAAGCAAACTTCTTATCAAGCTCTGCATCGCCTGTTACGAATGTAACATTCATGAGTGAACGGCACTCCTTCTTTACAGGTGCGATATAGTAATCCTGACTGTCAAGATAATCGTAAAGAACCTTAGCCTTCTTCTCGTTCATTTCCTTCATCTTCTCAAGTCCACCAAGAGAGTCGATCCATTCATAAACGAGCTTAGCAATATAAATGCAGTAGCAAGGAGGTGTATTATACATTGAATCGTTATCAGCAAGTGTCTTGTAATCAAGCATTGTGGGAATATCCTCACGTGCATTACCCATAAGATCCTCTCTTACGATTGCAATTGTAAGACCTGCAGGAGCCATATTCTTCTGTGCGCCGGCATAAATAACACCGAATTTGCTTACATCAACAGGCTCAGAGATAATGCAGGATGACATATCTGCAACAAGAGGAATATCACCTGTATCGGGAATATAAGGGAACTTTGTACCGTAAATTGTGTTGTTGAAGCATACATGAACGTAGTCAGCATCAGGTCTAATATTTGACTTATCAAACTTAGGAATGTATGCAAAATTAGCATCCTTGCTGGATGCAGCAACTACAACATCACCGTACTTCTGCGCTTCCTTATATGCTTTATTGGAGAACTGACCGGAAACTACATAGTCGGCCTTCTTATTCTTATTCATAAGGTTAAGAGGAACAGCTGCAAACTGTGTAGATGCACCACCCTGAAGGAAAAGCACCTTATAGTTGTCAGGAATGTTCATAATCTTGCGAAGAAGCTTCTCCGCATCCTTAATGATTTCATCGTATACAGGGGAACGGTGGCTCATTTCCATAACGGACATACCGCTGTCTCCATAGCAAAGCATTTCATCAGCTGCTCTCTTAAGAACCTCTAAAGGAAGCATAGAGGGACCAGCTGAAAAGTTATATACACGTTCCATAATAAAATACCTCCATATGGATTATTAAAATTATAATATAAAATTATACAACTTTACTCAAATAAAGTCAATAACATTATTGAAATTTATGAATAAATATTCGCAAAAACTGAAAAATCGCTCCGAAGAGCGATTTTTCGTTCTAGGTACTAGAAATTATTTAAAATATTTAACAGCAGACTAGAACATCTTGATGTCATAATCACCGTATACGTTCTTGTAAAGACCGTTAGCAATACGCTCTGAATGTCCCATCTTACCGATTACACGTCCGTCGGGTGAAAGGATACCCTCGATAGCAAGGCTGGAGCCGTTGGGGTTGTAATCAATATCGTATGTAGCCTCTCCGTTAAGATCAACATACTGAGTAGCAATCTGACCGTTTTTAATAAGCTCTGCAATTGTAGCATCATTAGCCAAGAATTTACCCTCACCGTGAGAGATTGCAACATTGTAAATATCACCAACATTACATTCAGTGAGCCAAGGTGATTTATTAGAGGCCACTCTTGTTCTTACAATCTTAGACTGGTGTCTTGCAATATTGTTGAATGTAAGTGTAGGACAATTTTCGTCTGTATCTATAATCTTACCGTAAGGAACAAGACCAAGCTTTACAAGCGCCTGGAAGCCGTTACAAATACCGCACATAAGACCGTCACGGTTATCGAGAAGGTCTGTTACAGCCTCCTTAACGTCTGCTCCTCTGAAGAATGCAGTAATAAACTTACCGGATCCGTCAGGCTCGTCACCACCGGAGAAGCCACCGGGAACGAATATCATCTGAGATTCCTTAAGAAGCTTTACAAAGGATTCGGAGCTTCTCTTGATATCGTCTGCACTAAGGTTCTTTATAACGAAGATTTCAGCCTGTGCGCCTGCATCCTCAACTGCCTTTGCCGAATCGTATTCGCAGTTTGTACCGGGGAATACGGGAATAAGAACCTTAGGTCTTGTAACCTTAATAGCAGGAGCAAGCTTCTTATCTGTTTCGTAAGAAATAGTTTCAGGCTTATCTGTGCTGGACTTGATGTTGCAGGGATATACGCTTTCAAGCTTGTTTTCATAAAGCTCATTAAGTGCGCACATGCATACCTTTGTTCCATTATATGCAACAGTATTCTCTTCTGTTACATAACCAAGTGCTGTACCGATATTCATATCCTCGCTAAGCTCAAGGATAAATGAGCCGTAGCAATAACCGAATATATCATCAAGTGTAAGCTTAGAATCAAATTCAAAACCAAGCTTATTACCGATAGCCATCTTATAAACAGCCTCCGCAACACCGCCTATTGTAGGTGTATATGCTGCAAGAACCTTGCCATCTCTCATAAGATCAGTTACCTGATTATAAAGAGCAAGTAAGGATTCTGTCTTGGGAAGATTGTTTTCATCGTATTCGGGCTTAAGAAGAACAACCTTAGAGCCTGCCTTCTTAAACTCAGGAGAAACAACCTCGCCTGTCTTACCGTTTGTTACAGCAAAGGAAATAAGTGTGGGAGGAACATCAAGCTTTTCAAAGGAACCACTCATTGAGTCCTTACCACCGATAGCACCGATGCCAAGATCCTTCTGTGCCTTGAATGCACCAAGGAGTGCAGAAAGTGGCTTACCCCATCTCTTAGGATCCTTAAGAGGCTTCTCAAAATATTCCTGGAATGTAAGATATACATCCTCAAACTTAGCACCTGTTGCAATAAGCTTTGATACAGATTCAACTACTGCAAGATATGCACCGTGGAATGGGCTCTTTTCAGAGATAAAGGGATTATAGCCCCAAGCCATATAAGAGCAATCATCAGTATGACCCTTTTCGCTGGAAATAAGGTGTACCATTGACTGAATAGGAGTTCTCTGATACTTACCACCAAAGGGCATAAGAACTGTACCTGCACCGATTGTACTGTCAAAGCGCTCACTAAGGCCTCTCTTTGAGCAAGTATTGATATCATCGCAAATTGCCTTGATACCGTTTTCGAAGTCTGTGGGGATTTCTTTATTATAGTCCTCATACTTTGCAGGAGCAATATCTATATGCTTCTCTGCACCGTTTGAGTTAAGGAACTCACGGCTGATATCTACTATTGCCTTGCCGTTATGGAACATTCTGAGTCTGGGCTCTGCCTTAACAGTAGCAACTACTGTAGCCTCAAGGTTTTCCTGCTTAGCAAGTGCAAGGAATGCATCAACATTTTCCTTTTCGATTACAACAGCCATTCTCTCCTGAGATTCGCTGATTGCAAGCTC
>JAFTHF010000290.1 GCA_017457545.1 Clostridia bacterium | reverse complement strand
TTGCGATTGTTTGGAGAGAAAAATGGTGCATTTAAAACAAACCCTTATAAAATTTCTTAACGGGTATATTTTCCCGTTATATGTGGCCTTCTTTGTTATTATCGGTCATGTATTCTCTTTTGAAAATTATGCTATACTTTTTATCGGTGTTCCTACCTGTGCGGGCTTTATAGTATGCAAGGATTTAAAATTCTTTATCTCCCCTCTTTTATGCTTTTATTTTGTATTTTCAAAGCAAAGCCTGACAAATGAAGCCTTCTATAATACACCGTCTCTTATATTTTATGTTCTTTCAATTATAGCATTGCTTTCATGTATAGCCATTCATTTCGTGTTGTACAGAAAAGAAGTTAAAATAAAGAATTTTACAAGCTCTTATTTGTCAAGAGGCTTGCTATTCATTACAGGCTTGTTTATGTTAAACGGCCTTTCCAATATTTCAAACTACAACGCAAGTAATTTTATTTTTGGATTGCTTATTGTAATTTCCTTTATTCTTCCCTACTTTCTCTTCTCAATTAATCTTGAGATTGATAAAAAAACAAAGGGATATCTTTTATATATTCTTATTCTTGTTTCCGTTATCGTAATGGTTGAGCTTTTCTCACTTTATCTTACAAATAAGGTTGTTATTGATGGAATAATACACAAGAATCAGATAGATCTCGGCTGGGGTGTCAGCAATAATATCGGTGCACTTCTTACTATGCTTATGCCCATACATTTTTATTGCGCCGGCAGAGCCAAAAACAGCTTGCCATTCTTTGTAACCGGTTTAATTACCTATGTTTTTGTTCTCCTCAGTCTTAGCAGAACATCTATTCTTTTTGCTACACCGATTTTAATTTTATGCTTGCTTTTCCTTTGTATTTACAATCATAAAAGAAGACGTCAGATCCGATTGTACACTATAGTATTTATAACAGGCGCAATATTTGCTTTTATTTTCTTACGTGATGTTATGGATAAGGCATTTGACGAAATTTTACGTGTTGGACTGGATGATAACGGCAGATTTGAGTACTACAAGGACGGACTTGAAAAATTCTTTGAAAACCCCTTACTCGGTGCAGGCTTTGGTAACTCTCACGGAACAAACGACAGATTTGTAATCTCTGCCCCCGAATATTTCCACAACACAATAGTTCAGATTCTTGCATCCTGCGGTGTTATAGGCTTTGGCGCTTATGTATATCACAGAGTGCAGACAGTAAAGCTTTTTGTAAAGGAAAGAACGCCGTATGCATTCTTTACGGGAATGAGTATACTTGCCCTCTTGCTTACAAGCTTACTTGATATACACCTTTTCAACATTTTCCCCACAATTATTTATTCAACTATGCTTTGCATTTTTGAACGCTACACACAATTTTTAAAGGAAAAGCGTGCAGAAAAGGAACTAGCAGAAACTCAACATTAACTAAAAAAGAGTGAACAAAAGGTTCACTCTTTTTTAATTTATGGTCAGCTTTTGTACATACGTATCGGATAATTCTATACCGTTTTTATAAATTTCATTAAATTCGCCATCGTAAGAGCCGATTGAAGCTGTATAGTTGCCCTGCTTCATCGTCGAGGAGATATATGTTACCGACATTTTGTCAGTAAAGGATTTTGACAGCTTAAGAGTAATATCCGTGTTATCACCCTTTATGGTTATATATTTCTCCGATGTAGCCACCTGAGGCTTTGAAATAACAGCCTTAACAACGCCGATATCCTTATTTGTCGGCAATGAGGGAATATTGGAATTTGATACTATTATAACATCGCTGTTCTTTACTGTAAAGGTGCCACTAACACCTGTGTCCACCTTGTCAAGAAGGTATACCTTACTGTTTTCAATGTTAACTGCGAAGGAATCTATTGCATCGCTAAATGATGCAACCGAAATATATCCGTTCTTTATACTTGTATCAAGAGCCTTTATCCCTTTGTATGACTTGTGAACATTAATTGTGGCAGGGCCGTCTATTACAGCCTTATTCTCTGCCTGTATGCCGTCCTCCTCGGTGATAATGTAATATTCGCCCCCGTAAACATTTACATTCAATGCATGTATACCGTCCTCCATGGAATCAATAACAAGCACCTTTCCAAAAATCTCAACAGTATTTGCAGCCTTAATTCCCTTACAGCTTACTGTATGGTCATAAAAGACCTCGTTAGGATAGTCAAGATGGTTAACCTTTATATATTTGCCGTCCTTAAGAATATAGCTTCCAGCAGTACTTTCAATGTAATCGGACATAGTGTTTATGTAAATAATTCCCTCATTGTCAATAGACACATCTTGTCCTACAATTCCGTCACCCTTTGATGCTATCTTAATGTTGTTATTCCCTTTTATATTCAATTGACCACTACTGTCAATGCCGTCTGTACCGGAGGTAACATCCATTAGTGACGCAATTATCTCAATTTTAGAATCGGACTTTATTCCGTTATCCTGCTTTGAAATAAGCTTAATACCGCACTTGTTAATTACAAGCTCATCGTGAACATCTATGCCGTTATCTATACTGTCAATTTCAACATAACAATTATTTAAGGTAAGAATTGCCTTATCTCCGCTGTCTCCTGCAGCATCCGGGGAGTCACCGCATTTAATACCGAAGCGATCAGCCTTAATATTGAATTCACCTGCATTGACTGTCATATCACCTAAGGAATAAATACCGTGGTTTTTAGCATTTATATTATAAACACCACCGTTTATTACCATATCTCCGTTTGTATAGATACCGTTTGTAGTGCCTGCAGTGTTTATAACAAGAGTGCCTGTACCCTCAATTATAAGATGTCCGCTTTTAAGAGTGATAACTCCCTTATGCTCACTTTTTGTATCCTCAGACAGGGTATTTACCGTATTTTCACAAAGAATCAAGGTAAGATCGCATCTCTCTGCATAAATAGCAGAGCCCTTGCTACCACCCTTGGAGCTTACGGTAACATTATCTAAAAGGAGAGTAATATTTTTATTCACCACATTATCGGGAATAGCAGCCTTAATACAGTATGTATCCGTCTTACCCGTTATTTTATATGTGCCGGGTGAAGTAATAACTACGTTTCCCTCTGATATATCATAAGTGCCATCGACTGTGTATGTCTTATTTTCGCCCTTTGTCTTGAATTTATCAAAATCAGTAAAATATTCGTCCTTTACAAGCTTATCAGCAGCTGTGTAATTTACAATGCCTAAGGGCTGTATAACAGGCTCTACGGTACCGTTACAGGCTGTAAGCGTAAATAAAAGAACTACAACAGTAAAAAGACACAATAGCTTCTTCATATAATCACCTCAGCTATATTGTAGCATACATAGAAAAAATATTCAACATTTTTATTTCTCGGCTAATTTATACATTATATATGTTCATATAATCATTTATACATTTATTCAAAATCGTATTTGGAGGACAATTTAACATAGTTGTCTTTATTTCAAGTACAAATAACGCAAAAATTCGTAGCACAAATTTTAATTCAAGAATTAGGCACATCAGTTGACAAACGCTTAT
>JAFTHF010000289.1 GCA_017457545.1 Clostridia bacterium | reverse complement strand
TTGGAGCAGTTGAAATCCAAACATATCACTATAGAACTTTAACGCACGGTTACAATCTTTAACAACAATAAGCATTCCTTTGTATTTCATATGCGTTCTCCTCGTCAAATTCTTATTTGTCTGTAAGTTTATTGTATCATCTTTTCAAAAGCATTTCAATCATTTGAGCTTATAAAGGCTGACAAAATTTTGTCAGCCTTTCGTTCACTCATTAGCAGGACAATGTGGTGTGGAGAATTTGATTAAGGATATTTTGTTTTATGATAAGACAAGATGGTGATAAGATGGCAGAATTAAATTAAATTGAATTGGCTATGAAATTTTGGCATAAGAAAACGGGAGCAGATTCCTCCGCTCTCGCCAGTAACTGTTTAGGATTTTGCTAATTTTGCACAAAAGAAATAAAATACTATTTCCTTATACCAACTATTTTCTTTTCTTGCTTATATATCCAGTTATCACATTAATAAAAATCACTACGAATATATGAACTAATAATATCACAATAACCACTAATACTGCATCTTTTACAAAATGGAACGCTTCGTTAAGAATTACTAAAACAAATGATAAAATGCCTACTACATATCCTTGAATTTGAATTATTAACATAGGCAATATTATACCATGAGAACTAACGGACTGTCCTTGCATTCCTTTGAATAGAAACCCTATTTTATTAAGCCTGTATTTTTTAAATTTACGCTCATCAATACCTTGGTATGATGTTCGTTGCATAAAAATAGGTATAAAAATAATAAAAAAAGAAAAGAAAAATCCCATAAATATGTTTGTATTCATTTCATTTACTCCTAGAAACACCAAAATTCACTTGCATCAAACCAAGAATCAATTGTACTAAAGATAGCCGTAGATACACCATATTTGATTACCGGGCACAGAACTGTCCCATGTCTGGTGCGGTTTCCGGTTTTTTATTTTGCAAAAAAGCTTAATTTAAGCAGGTTCATACTTGCGTGGCCTTCCATGGATATATCAAACACAACGTCGAATTTATCACCCTCAACCTGTGTGGGCAGAATGTGGAAGGTCTTCTCTATTACATCACCGTTGCAATTGCTTAAGGGAACGGTGGAAACCTTTTCTTTTACTTCTACCCCGTTAGACGTATATGCACGAATGGTAAGCCAATGCTGAATTTTTGCCTCTCCGTTATCGTAGATTTTCAGCTTGACAGATGTTTCCTTTCCGTTTTCGAAGAAGAAATCCTTTTCGTAAATTGCCTGCATTTTAAAGAGAGAAAATTCCTTGAAAACGGAATAATGAGGCAGTTCCATAAGCTCAGTAGTGTTGAAATATTCGCTTCCTCTGTTACCGAATGCGCCCTCGTAATAAACTACATCAGTATCCTTGCAATAAAAATCATCCTTGGGGAATATCTCAAGACCCTCATCCGTTATGTCGTATGAATCGGTGCTTAACATCTTGGGAATGCAACGAATAATTTCGTCTGTCAATTCCTGTGTGGATTCAGGCATAAAGAATGGCATATTCATTGTCATACCATAATCCAGCGTGTTAAGCGATGCAACAATAATTACATCATTAATGGGCTTTATCCACTTTTCAGGGAGCTGAGAATTGCCAAGAATAATGCCTAATGTTGCTGCCAGGCTTCCTGCTGAGCAATCGGCATCCTCTCCACAGTTGACAGCAAGAAGCATACTCTTGCCGAAATCTCCCTCTCCGTACAGTAAGCCCAAAATGGCGATTGCTATATTCTGAGGAGCATCGAATCCTGCAGGAGATGGCTTATACTGTGTAAGCTTAATATCCTTTAGCTTAGTATGTTGGTAGGAAAAGGCGCCAGATACCTCTTTAAAGACAATATCCCTTGCTTCCTCATATGACTTTTTGTTCTCATAGCAATTTACAACAAGGGTGATTCCCTTGTAAAGAGCGCTTGTGCGTGGGCTATAGCTAAGTCCGATATCAATCAGCTTTCTTACATCGCTTTCTACAAAGGCAGCGCTTTGAACAGCTGCCCAGAATACCTCACCGTAGGTTCCCTCATCTGCATGGTCAATGGAAGAATCGAAATATGCGTAGCGAGTAGCAATTTCCGGATGACCGGGGCAAAGACACGCCCAAATCTCGCTACGGATAAAGGATCCACAGCTGTCCTTATAGCTGTTGGAATGGTATCCCGATATGGGTGTGGGAATACCACGTCTTAAATTTGATTTGCCAACGCCGTATTCTGCCCAGCTGGGATTAACAAAGATATTAAAATATTCTGCCAGAATTTCCGAATTCACGCTTCTGCCAAATCTTCTTACGGCATTCAAGGAGGAAATCTGCAAATCCAAATCATCATTGGGCTGTGGATTATTTACAATATTCGGTTGAATAAAGTAATCAATATCGAAAAAGCCGTTTTTACCCTCAAGAGGAGCGCCAAGTGTTCCACCTACGTTTTTACCGTTAAAGCATCCTAATATTTTATCTCTTAAAGCTCTTTTGTTCATAGTTATCCCCTTTTCTGCCCTGTTCTTTGACTTGATTATATCACGAAAGCTATCCTTATGTCAATCAGCATAAAAATTATAGCTTTTGATTTATGTAATTGACTTTATTCATTATTCAAGGTATAATTAAGAAAAACGCTTTTACGCTTTTGAGGTGGATTATGTTTTATACCTATTTAACCCATAGTGACAAAAAATACGGCTTTGGCGTGTGCGCTGAGCTTCTTTATAAAAAATTGCCCTCTGACCTTTGCTATTTTGAGGTGTTTGCTGATAAAAATGAGGCGAAGCGCCGTGAAAAGCAGTTAAAGGCGCTGTCTTATGCAAAGCTTTCGTCATTGATAAGAAGCAAGAAAGCAGGTGGCTTTACCTGTCATATGGAGGGTGAAAAATCTGTTATCTGCTTGAAAAACGGTGTATACAATCTGACCGGTGCGATTTTGGTTAAGGGTGAGGACATCGTAATTCGTGGTGACAAAAATACTGTTATACAGGGCTGTGCCAAAATTGACGGTTGGGTAGATGAGGGCAACGGTGTATTTTCTGCAAGGACGGAATACGATGCTGATGCGCTTTATATTAACGGTGAAAAATATCAGATGGCACGCTTCCCCAAGTATAATCCAAATATAAGAATTTTCGGTGGTTTTTCACGTGATGTTTTGTCAAAGGCTAAGGCTGATGAGTGGAAAAATCCCAAGGGTGCTTACATTCACGCAATGCACCGACACAACTGGGGCGGATTTTCCTATGAGGTGACGGGTAAGGATGAAAACGGATGCCTTACATATATAGGTGGTTGGCAGAATAACAGGCAGATGGGTATGCACTCCGACTTTAAGTACATTGAAAATGTGCGTGAGGAGATGACTCTGCCGGGAGAATGGTATTTTGATAAGGAAAACAAGCGTATTTATGTGATTTTAAAGCCCGAACACAGCATAGATAGTGCGGAAATTTGTGTAAATTCAAGCTTTTTCGTGTTTAAGGGGTGTAAAAACGTAAGCCTTGAAAATGTTAAAAGAAGACGGGCAAAAAGAACGTTTATGCTTACAAATGAGCCCTTATTACGAAGTGACTGGACAATTTACAGAGGTGGCGCTGTTTACTTTACAAATTCAAGGGACTGCTCTGTTTCAAAATGCTCACTTTTTGATATCGGCACAAACGGTGTTTTCGTTGACGGAAAAAACAGTAATATTACTGTTTCGAAATGTCATTTCAAGGACCTTGGTGCAAGTGGCGTTTGCTTTGTGGGTAAGCCAAGCTGTGTAAGAAGCCCCTTGTTTGAGGCTACCGAAAGTCAGAGCTTTCTTGTGATTGATAAAAAAAGAGGACCTAAGGGTAATGCATATCCGAAAAAATGCGCTGTGGAGGATTGCCTGATTGAGCATGTCGGCATAGTCGAAAAGCAGGCAACGGGTGTTGAAATTTCAATGTCCTACGGTATCAGCGTTATCAATACTAGCATTTACGACGCATCCCGTGCGGGAATAAATATTTCTGAGGGTACATTTGGCGGACACATAATTGACGGATGCGATGTTTTTGACACGGTTAAGGAAACAGGCGACCACGGTAGCTTTAACTCCTGGGGCAGAGACAGATTCTGGCATTTAAGCGACCTTGAGCAAAGCGAAATTCACAAGTATGCCTTTCTTGACTGCAACAAATCGGTTATCAGAAACAGCCGATTCCGTTGTGACAGAGGCTGGGATATTGACCTTGATGACGGCTCCTCAAATTATGAAATTTACAATAATTTGTGCTTAAACGGTGGCATAAAGCTACGTGAGGGCTTTGGCAGATATGTACACAACAATATAACGGTAAACAACTCTATCCATATGCACGTTTGGTACGAAAACTGTGGGGACGTGGTTGAAAATAACATTATTTTTACAGAATATCAGCCGATTTTAATGGAGCATGGCTTTGGAAAAAGCATTGATTTCAATGTTTTACATTCAAGAAATACAAGGGGTATTAAGAGGGCTACGGAGCTTGAAAAAATCACAGGCATGGACAAGGGCTCAATAAAAACAAAATGCACCTTTGCAGATGCAAGACACGGCGATTATACCCCCATTGAACCGAAGCTTTGTGGCTTTGACAGCTTCCCCTGTGAGTTTGGTGTAAGATATACGCCACTTAAAAAGCTTGCAAGGACTCCTGCACTTCCAAAAATCAATCAAAGCACAAAAAAGAGTAAGTCAAGCATTATTAATCTCTTTGATATGAAGGTTAAAAATATTGAAACCGACGGTGAAATGACAGTATTTGCAACGGCAGGTCATGACGGTGTGCTTGTTTGCGACGTTGACCAGTTTGCAGATGTGTCGGCAAAGGGTATTCTGCCCTGCGATGTAATTGTTGGTATGGGGGATAAGGAAATCAAATCTCTTGCCGACCTTGAGGGGATTACAAAGGGCGAATTTCTTTCATCGGAAATTACCGTTTGGCGTGCGCCAAAGCGTGTGGTTTTAAAATAGATTATGTGAATTTATATCTTCAAAATAAAAAAAGACGATGGTCAACCATCGTCTTTAATATTTAAATTTAATGAAGGAGTAAAGCGTACAGCTCCTCACGGCTGGTAACGCCAAGCTTGGAATATAAGGTTCTTGTATAGGTTTTTACTGTGTTTTCGGAAAGGTGTATCTCCTCTGCGATTTCACGGCGCTTCCTGTTATCAAGTATAAGCTCCAATATTTCACGTTCTCTTGATGCAAGCTGCTCTCCCTCTTTCAGGCTTAGCAAAACCTTGCCGATTTTTATATCCATGGGCATAGTTGCAATATCTATACCAAGCTTTTCTTCTTTTCTCGGCGCATACTTATGTACATCTTTTAAGGGAACATAATCCTGTATCATCCAGTATAAAAGCAGGAGTAAAAGCTCTGAAATAATATATGTGACCGATAAGAATTCAAACTCCCAGTCAATAAATTTTTCAAACAGCCACACAATAATATTGCCACAAACGATACCTGCAATAAAGCCTGCAAATTTAGGTCTGCCTATTTTCTTTTTCTTTACGGAATGGATAATTGCAGCTATCATAGCCACAAAGTATCCAATCAGATAAACGAGGTATACAAAATGTAAGGGACCGTATTCCTTAACAAGCCTTGTTGCGCCGTTAACAGCTTCAATTCCCACACTCTTGTAATACCAGGGCAAAAATCCTACCGTTGCCACTATGGCAAACATTATTGCACCAAGTGATACACAGGTAATGATGTGTGTCCTTTTAATTTCAAATCCACAAAGACGTACAATGATAAGAAGCATACACATAGACAGAAATACGCTGCCAAAATATGATACATCATTTGCAAAAATAGCAAACTCAACAGTATTCGCCATTGAAAGCATAAGATATCCAAGGTTAACTACCGTAACACATATGTACAGCATGGTTAACCAAAATTCCTTGACTTTAACCATTACTGTGTAGGCAATCAGTAAGCCCAGTGAAAGAGCCAGAGTGATTGCATATCCGATTATGATAGGCTTACCTCCTTAAAAGTTGTTAACAAATTATAGCATAATTTTAAAAATAAATCAAGGCTGAATGCTATTTGTTTAAAACATCAGAGATATTTCTGTATAAGTGGCTTGATTCTTGCCTTATCATTTTCGGTGAGAACAAAGGAGTATTTTTCTATGTAGGCTTTGAATTTTTCCTTGTTAATAGGCTTAGGTGTCTTGCCTACTCTGCGTTCAAAGTTGGCAAAGAAAATATTATCAACCTTATCCTGTGAAAGGCCAAGACCTAAAAGCTCCTTATCGTCAAAGCTTAATACGGGCTTGTCGGTGCCAAGGAATGTAGTAACTACATTAAACAGCCAATCTCCATATTGGTTATCTTCCATATAGCTTCTGTCTGTGCCGAAAATAAGTCTGTCGGAATACTTATTAAAGAATTCCTTGTAGTATTCATAGTTTTTCTCAAACTCTACGTACATTTCTCCACCGGGGGTTAAGTCAACGCAAAGATTAGGATATTTTTCAAAAAGCTGACACAAAAGCTCCGGTGTCTTGCCACAGAAGAAGAAATGTGCAAGGGTCAAATGCAAGGTAGGGTGATTTTCAAGAATACCGATAGTCTGTCTTTGTATCTCTTCATATGAGGAAAAGGTACCGTCAAGATATGCCCAACCGTTTGCTACTGCCCAGTCCGGCGCTTTGCTTGAATCCCAAAATTCGTCAGGGTCGTTTACATGCATCAAAAGATGAGTACCGTCCTTTTCCATCTGGTCATAAACTGCGTCAAGGGAGGGGTGGTTAAGATTTTTGCCTATTCTTTTATGCTCGGTTGGCTTGCCCTCCAGCATTTTTATTCCGTCAAAGCCTATTTCCATAAGCTCCTTGTACTGTGTAACGGAATCCATATCCTTTGGCATATTATCAATGGGAACATGGATATATTCAACACCACCGTGTATAAAGGTATTGGGTCGCGCAAGCTTATAAAGTCCCATTACAATGTTATTACACACATTTGACTGTCTGCTAGGGATAGCGCAAATATTAAGTGCGTGGATATTCTGCTCCTTAACATATTTATCAAAACAAGAAATAAAATCCTCATCTCCCCATTTTGAAATGTGAAGGTGGCTATCAATTATCTTTCTCATAGTTCCTCCTAAAAACGTATTTCTAATTTTAGTTTAACACAGAACACCTTTAAAATCAAGACTGTATATACAATTGACATTTAAATTCCATAATGATATAATTAGAGTGACTAAGCATATTACGGAGGCGAAAATGTATACACTTTTGGCAAATAATATGGAGCTTACTCTTGATACAAAAAAAGGACTTATTTCCTCTTTAAAGGTTGGGGAAAGGGAGTGCTGTGCAGATGTAAGCCCGATTTTCAGACTAAGATTGCGTGATACTGACGGAAAATGTATCTATACCGACGCAACAAATGGAAAATTCAGCCACGTGGACGGCTGTTTTGTGTACTCAGACTTTGAAAATGAGCTTTCAAGCCTTAGGGTAAGCATAAGTGTTTCAGCCGAAAATGATATTTGCTGGTGGGTTAAGGTAGATTCTGTACCAAGTGAATATGCTCTTGAGTGGATAGAAATACCCAAAATTTGTATGCCCCGTCTTATTGACAATAACAAAAACGGTGGAAGAATACTATTTCCATATGATGAGGGTATATTACTTACTGATGAAACAGCACTTCCAAGATATGAAATGGAATATCCTATGTCGGGTGCGTATTTTATCTTTCCTAACAAGGTATGCTCTCAGTTTTTGTCCTATCATTTTGACGATGTTGGCCTGTATATAGGCGCACACGACCCTAAAAGAAGCTTCAAGGGTGTAGATTTTTACGCTGACGGTAGTGGAATTTCATTACAAATGCGTCTTTATTCGGGTAAGGGCTACGGAGAAGACTATGAAACCGATTACCCTGTTGTGTGGTCAGCATGCACAGGTGACTGGAAATCTGCCGCAGAAATTTACCGTAGCTGGTTTGAAAGCAATTTGCCAAGCAATTTAGTTCCTATTAAGGACAATAAATCCTTGCTAAGGTGGTATGAAAATCCGCCCTTGGTTGTTACCTACCCTGTGCGTGGAATACACGATATGGATAAGATGGAGCCAAATGCTCTGTTCCCTTATACTAATGCATTACCTATCCTTAATAAGATAAAAAACGACACAGGGTGTCACATTTTAGCCCTTTTAATGCATTGGGAGGGTACTGCCCCTTGGGCGCCACCATATGTATGGCCTCCATACGGTGGAGAAAAGCTGTTTAACGAATTCAGAGATGAGCTGCATAAAAACGGTGACCTTTTAGGCATTTACTGCTCCGGCTTTGGCTACACGAAGCAAAGCACCTTGATTGAAAGCTATAACTGTGAAGAAAAAATCAAGAATGAAAATGTACTTGACGGTGTTTGTTGTTCTCCTGAAAACAAGCCTCTGCTTGGTATAACCTGCTGTCCCTATCAGCGATACGGCTACGATATTTGTCCTGCATCTACACGTGGACGTGAGATACTTAACGAAGCCTACTCTCCTGTTTTTAAAAGTGGAGTGGACTATGCCCAGATACTTGACCAGAACCACGGTGGCGGACAGTATATGTGCTATGCAAGGAATCATAATCACCCACCTATGCCGGGTGAGTGGATGACCTCTAATATGCAAAATCTTCTTCTTGAGTGGAACAAGGCTGCACCGGGTATGCTGTTTGGCTGTGAAAGTGCAGCGGCTGAGCCATTTATCGGTAGTCTTATGATGAGTGACAACCGTTTTGAGCTTAATTATCCTTACGGAACTCCTGTGCCTGTATATGCATACATCTATCACGAATATGTACGCAACTTTATGGGCAACCAATGTGGCTGTCCCTTTGACACAAAAATTGATACGGTCCGTTACCGTCTTGCCTATTCCTTTTCTATCGGTGATATAATGACGCTTACCCTTGCGCCAAACGGTGACCTTATGACCCATTGGAGCACACGTGACTTTGACCATGCGCCAAATAAGGAAAAAGCATTGATTTTTATTAAAAATGTAACGAATTTTTATAATACGGTGGGTAAAAAATATCTCCACCACGGAAGAATGTGTCAGGCTCCAGATATAAAATGTGGCATAACAGAAATACCTATGACAAGAGGTAAAGATAAAGCCCTGCTTCCCCGTTTACTGTCCTCCACATGGCAGGCTGATGACGGCAAGGTGGCTTATATTGTGGTTAACCCTGAGGAAAAGCCGGTTTTATTCAGTATAGAGGGCGATTCCTATATGGCGCCACCCCTTAATTCTACACTGATTGTAAAATAAATAAAAGCTCCGATGCATATCGGAGCTTTTTCTTATTTAAGGTATTCATTGTAGAGTGGCTCTATATTCTTCCACTCATCATCGGAAAGTAAGCATTTATACTTATCTATATACGCTTTTAATAGGGATTTATCTATTTCCTTAGGTGTTTTACCCACACGTCTTTCGTAATTTTTGTAAAGAATGTTTTCCTTTGCCTCACCTGTAAGTCCGATGCCTGTAAGAATAGAATCATCAAATGCCATAGTCTTTTCCGTAGTGGCGATGTATTTATAAAGCACCTCAATGCACCAAACGTGACTCTTGGTTGCCCAAGGGAATGTGCCGTCTGTACCGAGAAGCACTCTGTCGGAATATCTTTCAAAGAATTTCTTAAAATATTCGTAATTAGCCTCAAAGGAGTGGTACATTTCGCAGCCCGGGGTTAAATCTACGCAAAGATTCGGATATTTTTGGAATAATTCAGCCACGTGGTCGGGATTTTCTCCACAGAAGAAGAAATGCGCAAGGGTTACCTTAAGCCTTGGGTAGCTTTCAAAAAGCTTGTGCGCCATATCAAATATTTCCTCGTGGGTAGGATATGTGCCGTCACCGTAAAACCATCCCTGGTCCAGCTCACCCTTAGCTATTTTAGTAATATCCCAAAAGGGTGCAGGATCATTTATATGGAACACTACATGGGTATTGTCCTTTTCCAGCTCTGCATACAGTCTATTAAGAGCAGGATGATTAAGATTGCCACCAAGCGGCTTAAGAGCTGTGGGCTTACCCTCTATAAGCTTTATTCCGTCAAAGCCCATTGCCATAAGCTCCTTATACTGAGTAACAAGGTCCATTCCCTTTGGCATATTTTCGGTAATTGGCCAGATTATGTGGTCAAGTGCGCCGTGGGCATATGTATTCTTATGCTTCAGCTTATAAAACGCTGCCATCATATTATTGCAGACAGCCCTCATAGGTGATGGCAGACAGCAAATATTAAATGACTTAATACCCGACTGCTCTCTGTGTCCCTCAAAGCAATCTGTAAATGATTTATATTCCTCATTATTCCACGCCTCTATATGCACATGGGTATCTATAATCTTTTCGTTTATCATAACTCCTCCAAATGAAAGCTTTCTAAGTCCATTATACATCAACTTACAAAAAAGTAAATAGATTTTTATCTATTTATTCTTTATTATTGATTTCAAAATAAAAAAATGGTATACTTAAGTAAATAATGATTTAAGGAGCTAAATTATGGTAAAGGCTATCAATCCAATTATTCCGGGCTTCCATCCGGACCCCTCTATTTGCAGAGTCGGAGACGATTTTTATCTTGCTACATCTACATTCCAATGGTTTCCGGGAGTTCAGCTTTATCACTCACGTGACCTTGTTCACTGGGAGGAGCTGCCATCACCCTTAAGACGTGTTTCTCAGCTTGATATGAAGGGAGACCCCAACTCCGGTGGAATCTGGGGACCCTGTCTTAGCTATTGCGACGGAACCTTTTATTTGATATACACAAACACTAAGAATTTCCACGGAATATTCAAGGATACACCCAACTATCTTGTTACAACTACCGACCTTTACGGCGATTGGAGTGAGCCTGTATACCTTAATTCCAGTGGATTTGACCCGTCTATGTTCCACGATGACGACGGAAAGAAGTATCTTCTCAATATGAGATGGGACTCCAGAATGGAAAACCACGACTTCTCCGGTATTCTTATGCAAGAATATTCTTCCGAAGAAAAGAAGCTTGTAGGAGAGGTGCATTGCATATTCAAGGGTACGGAGATTGGCGCAACAGAGGCACCTCACCTTTACAAAAAGGACGGATATTACTACCTTATGGTGGCTGAGGGTGGTACGATGTACAATCACGGCATAAGAATGGCACGTTCAAAGAGCATTTTCGGTCCTTATGAGGCTGACCCTGCCCCATTGCTTACCGTAAGACACAATCCCTATTCTCCATTGCAGCGCACCGGTCACGGCTCCCTTGTTGAAACCAAAAACGGTGAATGGTATGTTCCCTATCTTTGCGGACGTCCTATTACAAGCAAGAAGAGATGTATCCTTGGCAGAGAAACAGCAATTGCAAAGGTTGTCTGGGACAGAAAGGGCTGGTTAAGGCTTGAGGAAAGCGGTCTTACTCCTCCTACAGAGGTTAATATTGACCTTGATGCCTACGAATTTCCACCTGTTCCCGAAACTACCACCTTTGATATTGACGCACTTCCTCACTCATTTAAGACCTTGCGTATCCCCTTTGATGAAAAAATCGGCTCACTTACCGAGCGTAAGGGATATCTCCGTCTTTACGGCAGAGATTCCATAACCTCCTGGAATACTCAGGCGCTGGTGGCGCGCAGACTTCAGCATCACCACGCAGAGGCAATTACCAAGCTTGAATTCAAGCCTAATAACTTCCAGCAGATGGCAGGTCTTACCGTAATGTACGATACTTATAACTTCTTCTATCTCTATATGTCTAAGGGCGATGAGGGCGACAATGTGCTTCGTGTATTTGTACGTGACAATCTTAAATTCTATAACCCCCTTATGTGTGGAATAAGCATAGGTGATGCTACCTCGGTTTACTTAAAGGTAAATATTGATGAGCTGACTCTTAAATATTCCTACTCCCTTGACGGTGTAAATTACACCGACATAGGCGGTGAGCTTGATTGCTCCAACCTTTCAGATGAGGCATACGGTGATATCGGTCATGAGGGACATACGGGTACATTTATCGGTATGTGCTGCCACGACCTTTCAGGTGGAGAAATCGACCCTGCCTGCCATGCAGACTTCGAATTCTTTACTTACAGACCGACTGATAACTAAAATAAAGAAAAAACGCGACACAGTGTCGCGTTTTTCTTATTTATACTGTTCAAGTGTTTTAGTTAAATGGTCCTTTACCATTTTAACAACGGACGGTGGCGTGGTAACACGCAGACGGCTATCAAAGGAGCAACACCAGGCAATAAACATGGGACCTGCCTGTACCTCCACCTTACAATGAATTTTTTCCTTATCTGTACGGAAAATTTCAACACGGTTGCCAAATTTATCGAAAATTACGTCAATTAAGCCTCTGTCTGCCTCAAAGGTTACTGTCTTGATTTCGCCTGAAAACATACCGAACATCTGACGCTGACGCTCTGCCAGGTCAATGTTTTCAATATCGGGGTTGGGAGTTATCTATTCCTCAAGAATCTGTACCCTGTCAATTCTGTCAACACGGTAATTTGCAAGACCCTCGTGCTTCTCGTCATAGCATATAAGGT
>JAFTHF010000288.1 GCA_017457545.1 Clostridia bacterium | reverse complement strand
TTGTTAGTTATACAACTTGTATTTAAGACGCATATTATCGGCAATCATTGCAATAAACTCAGAATTAGTAGGCTTTCCACGATTGTTTTGAATAGTGTATCCGAAATACGAATTAAGAGTATCAACATCACCTCTGTCCCAAGCCACTTCAATGGCATGGCGAATAGCTCTTTCAACGCGTGATGTAGTAGTTTGGTACTTCTTTGCTACAGAAGGATAGAGAATTTTAGTTACAGAATTAATTATTTCATTATCAGAAATAGTCATAAGAATAGCTGTTCTTAAATATTGATATCCTTTTATGTGTGCAGGTACGCCAATTTGATGAATAACCTTTGTAACCTGTGTTTCGATGTCCTCACGGCTTGGCTTGTTTTCGGGAATAGCAGTTTCTCTTGAACGGTAAATTGTATTTATATGCTCACATAGGCTAGAGAAGTCAAAGGGCTTCATTAAGCACATAGATGCACCGGCATTTGTTGCTTCTATAAATACATTCTGATTTGTTACAAGTGATGCAATAATAAATGCAGGTGGCTGATCTTTACCGTAATTAATTCCTCTGGAGTTTTTTATAAGCCCAATACCGTCAAGCTTTGATAACCATATATCAGCAATAACAATATCAGGGTGATTTCTGTTGATTTTAATAAGCGCTTCTTCTCCGTTAGTAGCTTCATCTACATTACGGTAGCCTTTTCTTATAAGCGCCTCCTTTGTAGAATGCCTTGTTTGAATATTTTCATCAGCAACAAGGATTTTTGCATTTGTTTCCATTTTTCTTCTCCCTTTCTTCATGGTACTGTTTTATCTTTTATCGACAATAATATTATACCATATTATTCCATAAATTACAATAATTTCCATTTCGGTAAAATTAACAAACTTTTTTACTAAAAATTGGAAGAAATTACCAATTTTTATAAATTGAATATCGAAAAAGGGAGAGAAGAGACGTAAAAGCTGTGTCAGAACAAGGTGTCAGCAGAAATTCCTGCATGTATTTTCATTTCTTCGATGGAATTTAACAATAGCTGTCTTGTTTCCTCAAACTCGATTTTTGTTCCTTCACGTATTTTGGTTACAAAAACCGATAAGTTTTTTTCAAGGTCATCAAGTATTCTATGAGGAACGGATAAGGAAACATACATTCTTTCTTTCTCCCAATAATTAAGCAGAGAAGAGGCTTTGTCTTTTGATACTATTTCTATTTCTTTTATTTCGTTTTCCATATGGCTGTATACCTTTAATACATAAAAATAATTTAAAATTACAATTGCAAATACTAGTAGTAATGTGCAAGTAGAAATAATAAATGCTTTCATTTTTCTTCCTTTACTATTATATTTGTTTTGCCGTCAGTGCTAACTGTCATAAGGAATATTTTATCAACCGTCAGCCCCTTCTTTTTCAGTTTACTTTCAACCCAATTTTTATCAAACCCAAGGTACGTTAGGTCGGTTTCACTTATTACCCCATCTGTAATCACAGCATAACAAAATTGACTTTTATCCACACGTTCCCCGACTTTTTTCTTTTCAAATACAGATAACTTGCCATTTTGCTCAAGTATAGCATAATCAACAGTGCTTACATCATCTATATCCTTAAGCCTTAATTCACTAAGTAGCTCGTTTACACTCATTCGTAGCTTTTTAAGCTCCCTTTGGTTTATAATTCCTTCCTTTATTATTATGTTGGGAGTACCGTAAAATAATTTGTTCATTTTTTTAGACTTTGTAACGAGAAAAGAAATTATCACCTCTGAGCAAAGAAGGAATATCATAGGTATAAACGAATAAGAAATCGGAATTGATATATCCTGTATAGAATTAACTGCCAGCTCTGATAACATAAGAGTAGTTACAAGCTCGGATAGCTGCAGCTCGCCAATCTGTCTTTTACCGGTAATTCGTATAGAGAATATGAAAATAAAGTAGATAATTATAGTTCGTATCAGTACAGTTGCCATAAAAACCTCCGTTTTTATTAGTTTTTCAACAAGGTAATATATAATTCTAAAAAAAATTAATTTTTTTCAAAAAACCTCTTGACAAACTAAAAAGTATTTGATATAATAGCAAGGCACTCTGCGGAAGCGGAGAGAAAAAGATCCTTGAAAATTGAACAATGAAGAGAAAATAGTTTAAGAGAACTAATGTACAAAGACGGAACTCTTAAGAAAATTCTTTTAGAGAAAACAGAACTCAA
>JAFTHF010000036.1 GCA_017457545.1 Clostridia bacterium | reverse complement strand
CTGCGGGAGTTAGGTCAAGGTCATAGCCGAGAGTAGCATAATCGAGAATTACAATAGTCATATTTCTATCCTTTTAACAGTTTTTTTCTTTCCTTATAGTCGGGCATATAGCTTTCAACCAGCGCCCAAAATTCCTTTGAATGAGTATGATGCTTTCTGTGTGCAAGCTCGAGCACCACTACATAATCAATAGCAGCCTCGTGGTAGGACATAAGTCGACAGGAGAAGTTAAGTCGGTTTTTACCGGAGCAGCTTCCAAAACGAGTTTTTGCAGCATTTATCGACACGTTCTCGGGGATAATGCCCATAATTCTGCTGTATTTTTCCACCTTTATGGGAATAATTTCCTTGGCAAGAGCACGTAAATGCTCAATTTCACCCTCTGTAAGCTCCGGACGGGCTTCGTTTAACGCTTTGCGCCTTTCAATATGGGAATATATCCAGTCAAGATGCTTGTTTACAAAATTGTTTATTGTTTTGTCGCTTGTGCGTAAGGGAGCGCGCACCAAAACCTCTGCCTCCCTGGTTATTTCAAGGGAAAGGGTTTTCCTTTTTGAGTATTTTACGTTTATCTTCATTTTTTCACCCCACAATATTTTATCATATACAGCTTTTTTTGTCAATATAACTGTTATTTATCCTATTGCAAAAGAAACAAATCTATGTTATACTATATATTCGGAAGCTAAAGAAAGGAGAGAGCGTATGGATAAGAAAGCGCCAAGGACAATTGCAGTTAACAGAAAAGCCTTTCACGACTACTTTGTAATGGAAAAGTACGAGGCAGGTATCGCTCTTTTCGGAACAGAGGTCAAGTCCTTAAGGCTTGGTCAGGTCAATTTAAAGGATTCCTATTGCCGTGTGTATAACGGTGAGCTTTACGCAATAGGTGTACACATCAGCCCCTATGAAAAGGGCAACACCTTTAACCGTGATGCATTAAGAGAGAAAAAGCTCCTTATGCACAAAAAGGAGATTATGCGCTTAAACGGCAGCGTTATGCGTGACGGATATTCCTTAATTCCTCTATCCCTGTACTTTTCGGGCTCCAGGGTGAAGATGGAAATAGGACTTTGCAAGGGTAAAAAGCTGTACGATAAGCGTGATAGCGATGCTAAGCGCACAGCAGAAAGAACAATAGAAAGAGTAACCAAGGGTAGAGGTGAAGAATAATGAGAGAATATTTAGTTAATTTTTTGGACGAATTTGATTATCCCGAGGAAGCCAAGGCTGAGCTTACAGAGGCATATGACACATTAGTAGCTAATGCAGAGTGTAAGAGTGAGCTTGACGGACTTTTAAAGGCTTATGAGGAAAACATTAATCTTGACTACGGTATTATTTTTAAGAAAACTCCCGAAATGGAAAAGCTTTGCGGAGTTCACCACTATAAGAGTGAGCTTATCGTGTTTATTCTTTTCTCCAAGCACTTAAAGAAGCTTTACAAGGAGAATAATATAGACGAAAGCATTTGGTTTAACAGCATGTGTGACCTTAAGTACAAGCTTTTTGAGTGTAAGGCAGTTAAAAATATGTGGGGCTCCTTTGTTGCGTGGTGGTTCCCCGGATTTTTCAACCTTACAAGATTTGGTCTTGGCAGATTGCAGTTTGAAACAAGTAACTATGACCAGAAGGATTACACTAAGGACGGCAAGACAGTAAAGAAGGGCATGAAGGTTATCGGCGTACATATTCCGAGAACTCTTACTCCTCTTGATAAGCCCTCATATGATGCAGCCTTTGATATGGCAAGAGAGTTTTTCAAGGATAAGCTTGATGGTGCGCCTATGGCGTTTACCTGCTGCAGCTGGCTTCTTTATCCCGATAATATTAATATGCTTCCCGAAAAGTCAAACGTAAGAAAGTTTATGCTTGAATTTGACATCATAAATAAGTTTGACGATAAGCCCGGTGAGTATGCTGATATGTGGCGTCTTTTTGATATGGATTACACAGGCAACTTTGACGATTACCCTGAGGATAGCTCACTTCGCCGTGCCTTTAAGGCTCACCTTAAAAACGGTGGTAAAACAGTCGAGGGCTACGGAATATTCTTTGATTAAAAACAAAAATACCCCACCACGTGTGGGGAATATGGGACCGTAATGGTTTCGACGGGGATTTTGAGATATGATAAGCGTGGCGGGCTGGCTAATCCCGTATAATGGCTAAACTTAAATAATAAACGACAACAGAAAAGTTGCAATGGCTGCCTAACTAATTGCCCCTCGGGGCGATTAGCGGCAGTGCCGTGGCGTTTTTACGCCACCCGTTCCTCCGGGGAGTACCGTGACCTCGGACTGAGCGTAACCTAACGGTGAACATGAACAGAGATTTCTCGTTTGTATCTGTCATGCATTAAAGCGATATTCGAAAAAAAGCCTGTTGCTCGGCGTTTCGTAGGAGAATTTCAAAAGACCATCTACCCACGTAGACAGTTGTATCAACGGATTTTCGGACAGGAGTTCGACTCTCCTCGGATCCACCAAATAAAAAAAGCACCCCATGGGGTGTTTTTTTATTTGGCGAATCCCAAAAAAAGGGGAGTCGAACCGGGGTGGAAGTGAATACAGTCCGGGGGACTGTAGAGCCAACCCTGACCGAGACCGCAGTCGAGAGAAGACTCTCCTCGGATCCACCAAAAAAGTCGTATCAGTAGGATACGACTTTTTTTATCCAAGTCGCAGACTTGGTATATCATTGACGCACGAAGTGCGGCGTATATCATCAGCTCCTTTGGAGCTGTATATCATCACGCATCAGCGTGCATTTCTCTGCGACTTGATGAGATACAACACTCCGTGTTGATGATATGCAATTTCTTATGAAATTGATGATATACAATGGTTCCACCATTGATTTTGGAGACTCCCCTCGGATCAAGCACCCACGCCGGTGCTTTTTATTTACTATTGAAAAATTAAATTTTATGTGCTACACTAATAATAGAGAATATATTTTGAAACAGATATGAGGAGGTTATGGAGATATGAGAAGAATCAGCAAGGTTTTTTTGGCAGTGTTAATATTTATTTTTGTGTTTGCATTGACCGGTTGTGATATAGTAGGAGGTGGCTCTGACAGCGAAAAATACGATGATCAGCTGGAAGCCTCCACAGGCTATTGGAAATTAATGGGTGATGAGGACACTTATTTTCAGCTTGACGGCTCAAGGGGGGTTATGTCCTTTACATATTATGAGGACGGCACAGCTAAGTATAGTGGAACATATAGAGCTATATACAAAGGAACAGGCAAGGATGTTACAACACCGTTTACTCTTTTGATGACCAGAGCTGACAAGGATAAGGAGGACTGGTTAAGCTGCTATACCGATTGCTTTGAAAACGATTTCACTCAGTTTACCATAATGGTTGAGGAAGAGGATTTAGGCTTTATAGACGGTACTGTTTATACTCATATTTACAGAAT
>JAFTHF010000287.1 GCA_017457545.1 Clostridia bacterium | reverse complement strand
AGACATATACTTTGATCGTAAAGACAACCCCAATTATCCGTATGAAAAATCCCGTCCCTATGAAGAGGTTGTATCACTGCTTACAAATATTTTAGATAGTGAAAATGACTTCGTTTTGGCATCGGTAACAGGCAGATTCGGGGATGAATTTATTTCTCATTTGAAGTGTGTAATCTCCATTGAAGTTCCAAAAGAGATACGTTTAAAGCGGATACATAACAGGTCATACATACTTTTCGGCGAGAAAAGTTGTAAAGGTGGCGCTTTTTACGAACAAATCAAGTCATTCCATAATTTTTGTGCCTCAAGAAATAAAAACTTAGTTAATGATTGGCTATCAACTATATCCTGTCCCATTATCAAAGTAGATGGAACGTTACCTATATGTGATAATGTAAATCTAATTGCTGAAAAGCTGTAAAATAAAAACAACTTACACACTTATTAAATCAAAAAGCACGGTTATGCCGTGCTTTTTGATTTAATTGTTCTTTTCCATCCATTCAACATGCTTTTCAAGCCATGCGATAAATTGCTTTTCTACCTTATCAAAGGATTTAGCCTCTGTGCCGAATCTTATTTTTTCGTATTGCAAGAGCTCGCTGTGAGCTTCTGTGTCTATTTTAGAATAAGCATCTTCTATATACTCTGCCAGCTTATCCTTGGTTTCGTTAAACAGCTCATTATATTTTTCCTTAAAGGAATCCTTGCGTAGCAGATATGGAAAATAGAATGGGCAGCCGTTCCAGTACATTCTTATGGTGGAATATGCATTATAATTACCCATCCAGGAGTCAAAATCCCAATTTGGACCCATTCTTACCGTGCTATCTGAGGTGGAATTTTCCTTGCAAAGATAAATATTAGCTCCACCACCGTCGCTTATACACAGATAATCCATTACAAGAAGCCATTTTGCAAAGGAGTCAAGGTCTATATATTCAAGATAGGAATCGTCATCCTTATTTAAAGCCTTTTCAAACTCAGTCATATATTCCTTGATATAAATATATTCGGGAGATGTTTTATCAATAAGCTTAGTATCGGGGTATTTAAAGGTGAAGAACATTGCTGTCTTCTCTGTCATTGGTGTATTGAAGTACAAATCCTCATTCCACCAATAAGCATCACACTCAAAAAGGTATCCGTCAGCATCTACATCAACACGGGATTTGTTACCCTCATCACCGTTGCCAACCTCTATGGATTCGGATAAAACGTAAAGTCCACGGTAATCACCGTTTACATACAGGCTTACGTAGCAGTATTCGGGGCTCCATTCTGTGCCGACTGCGTCTGCAACAGCCTCTCCTCCTATACGAAAGCTTTCTTCGCCATAATTAAGCAGCAGCCAATCCTTATAGTCATATTCCTTGCCGTCATCTTCTCTCTCAATAAATGGCGCTAATAGGTCGGTTTTTGTATTCAATTTAAGCTTATAGGGGTATTTTTTATCTGAGGAATGGTGTGCAGCGCTTGTGTTACCACGTATCTTCATTTTTGCGCCCAGATATTCCTGTGTAGCGTCAAGATTTACGGTTGAATCATATACAAGCTCATTATCTGCATTGTAGATTGCAACCTTGTATTGCTCATATTCATTATTCTGAATTCCTGAGCCCCAATATTTATCGGGAGAATTCACCACATCGCAGCTGGGCCATACAAAATTCTCAGTAGTTATCTCTACCCTCGGGAATGAAACATTTTTTGCATCAGGCATAAAGCAAGCATCAAATTCTATAGCCTTACCTAAGCTTTGATAGCCGATAGCCTGTACCTTAACAGTACATTTTGAGTTATTTGTAAGCTTAGCAAGCTCAACCTTGCCAAGTGATGCTTCATATTGCTCTGTCTTGGATGTGCCATCCACATTAGAAGTGATTTCAACATATCGAATAGGTGTATCGGTAAGCTCCTTCCAGCTGAAGGAAAGTGTTCCGTCTGAGGAAATACTGTGTCCAAAATCTGCCATAAGCTCTGTTTCGGCTGAGGTCATAGTTCTAACTGAAACAGATATAAAGAGATCCGATTTTACATCATGAATACAGTAGACATCATTATCAAGGGATTCCACACGGGAATATTCTCCTGCAACATTTAAGCTGTGGACCCTGTATTTTCCCTCAGGCTTTACGGTAAGCCATATTTTTCCTGTGCCGTCATCGGTTGGTGTACCACCCGGTGAAGTGGCTGAATAAAGCACCTCAGCAAGCTCAGAGGACGGGGTATTATCTGTAAAATAGGGAGATACTGTTATTTTACTGTTATTACTTACTGTTGCTACAAAATAACCTGTTTCAGAGCCGGTATCGGTAGTCGTAGTATTATCGGTATCAACCGTGGTTGTTGTGTTACTGTCACCACAGCTAAATAAAAGCGTACAAAGAGCAAAAGCAAATACTAAGGCTAATAACTTAAATATAAAATTTTGTTTAGTCAAGCTTACACCTCCAAATAAAAGTAACCTTTATTATATTGTATCACTAAAGTGAAGCTTTTTCAAGTACGTATATTTTTGATAAAAATGAGCTTATTATTCATATAGGTTGTTCATATGTTCATATGTATATATTAATAAAAGCACGGTTTAACCGTGCTTTTCCTTGATTTTTTACATTAATTGTTGATTGTTTACAACCAATTTGAAGTCTAAGCCAAGCTTTGAGGCTGCCTTACGGCACATTATCATTCGCTTTAAGAAAATTTCAAAGTAATTTACCACAGGGCTGATTTCTGTGTCGATTTCAAGCTTAAGCTCTATAGCTGTTTTTTCTTCGTTTATTGTAAGGTCTGTTTTTATAACTGAATAGTTTACTCTGTCATGAATGTCAAAGCTGGTAATATCGCTATTTCTTACTCTTGTGCGACGCACATCAGTTTTATCTCCGATAATAAGAGCTGCTGCCAAAGGGCTTACTGCCTCGCCCTCGCCCTCATCGTGATTGCCTATGGCTGTAACTATCATAGCAATTTCATCTGCGTCCATGCCTAAGGTATCAAGAATACGGAATGCCATTACAGCTCCGCTTTGTGAATGATCCTTACGGTTTACAACATTACCGATATCGTGCATAAAGGCTGCTATCTTTACAAGCTCAATTTCTCTCTCACTATATCCCAAGGTGGAAAGAATATATTCTGCTCTTTTAGATACGATGCCTACGTGCGCATAGCTATGCTCAGTATATCCTAAAGCAAGAAGTGACTTATCTGCATGCTCAATATACGCTCTGATTTTAGGGTTGTTTTTTATATCCTTATAGGTTACCATTATCTGATTCCTTTCCTATTGAGAATTTATTTACTGTATTACAAAGAAGTATAAGCTTGATTATATAGACTATAAGCATAAGCGCCATTAGTCCACCTGCAACGGTAAAGCCTACACCTGTTATGTCTGCTCCGTTTTTAACTGTCATTGCAATACCCGAAAGGAGCAAAAATACAGATACAAGAGTTACTAAAGGAATAAAGAAAATAAGGCTGAAGCGCATAAATTCCTTAAAACGAGTTTTTTCGTATCTTGTATTCCTTGATGTATCTATGACCTCCACAGTAGTATATGATTTTAATATCCCACCGTCATTGCCGATATAAAGCCTATCCTTACCCTCTGTCACCTCAACATTAAAGGAAAAGCATTCTACCTCGCCCTCCTTAAGCACATCATGGGAATTTCCCACCACGTTATACATAGCCATGGAAAGCAGACTCTCTCCGTATTTTTTCACGATTTTTCTAATATATACATCTACTCGGTGTAAGCCCTCGCTTACCTCAAGCTTATATCGGCTGCAGCCCCTTTGAAGCTCAGCATTATCAAGCTGCTTACCGTCAAGCATTACCTGATGAGAAGCTGCATCCGATCTTACAATATCCAAGTTAAATACCATAATATCTCCATAAAATAAATTCTGTAATTATTTTAGCATATTGAAAATAAAAAAGCAAGAGGCTGTGTGCCTCTTGCCCTTATCTTTATTCAAATGAAGAATAAACCTTTACTCCGTCAACATAGAGTGAATAGCCAATATTAGATAAAATGAACAGATTGTTATTTTGAATTCCGTCCCATTGCGTCTTTGATTCAACATGGAACTGTATATCTCCGGCAGT
>JAFTHF010000286.1 GCA_017457545.1 Clostridia bacterium | reverse complement strand
TGTGATTGATGGGGCAGAAAATATATAGCTGTCCGCACGCACAGGGTCATCTGTTGAATCACCTGAACCTGATGCAAAATTAACACCGATAATTCCGCCTATAATACCTGAGCCGATTATACATACGGCGCAGAGAAGGGCGATAATACCCTTACCACCCGATTTCTTAGGGGGTTTGATTTCAGGGTCGTAGCCGTTATCGTTTTGATTTGAATAATTATTATAAATATAGTCAGACATAAAAAACCTTCCAAATATCATTTGTAAAAGATAGTGTAACCCTTTTAGATTACCTTACAATAAAATTCTACAATATTTTTGTGATATTTTTATGAAGATAGCAAAAAAATATTTTGAAAAACATATTTTATATCTTGATTTTTATGTGAAGTTATGTTAGAATGTAGCAGTAAATGCTATGAAAAAGTTGCTTTTGGCAGTTTAGCGTATAGAAAGAGAGAATATCCGTGGCTGAGAGATATTTTGTTCGCTTGCTAATTGCGTTTCCCTTTGGAGCAGATTTGTTGAAACTAAGTAGACAGATACGGCTTGTCCCGTTACAGACATAAGGAGTTTTCGCTTCTGAGGATGCAATGCATCGAATGTGGGTGGTACCACGGGCAAATTTGTTTGTTCGTCCCTGTCTTTCAGACGGGGATTTTTTTTATTTTTGTAAATTTTTATGTGAGGTAATAAATTATGAAAGAAACTTTGGAAAAAATCAAAGCCGAGGCCTTAGCGGCTCTTTCAAGCGAGGACTGTAACCTTGAAGAGATAAGAATCAAATATCTCGGTAAAAAGGGTGAGCTTACATCAGTTCTCCGTATGATGGGTAAGCTTAGTGCTGAGGAAAGACCTGTTGTAGGTCAGATGGCAAACGAGGTAAGAGGTGCTATTGAGGCTAAAATTGCTGAGCTTGTAGAGGTGCAGAGCAAGAAGAAGCTTGAAGAGGCACTTGTTAAGGAAACTCTTGACGTTACAGTACCCGGTAACAAGAAGCAGATAGGTAAGCTTCATCCCTTAACAAAGGTACAGAGAGAAATGGAGGACATCTTTATCGGTATGGGCTTCTCAATCGCAGAGGGTCCCGAGGTAGAGTATGACTACTATAACTTCCAGGCTCTTAACATTCCGGAAAATCATCCTGCAAGAGATACACAGGATACCTTCTATATCACAGACAATATTCTTCTTCGCTCCCAGACATCACCTGTTCAGGCACGTGTAATGGAGAAGCAGCAGCCCCCTATCAGAATTATCTCTCCCGGTAGAGTATACCGTTCTGACGAGGTTGACGGTAGCCACTCTCCCTTGTTCCATCAGCTTGAGGGTCTTGTAGTTGATAAGAATATTACAATGGGCGACCTTCGTGGTATGCTTGAAACCTTTGCTAAGACAATGTTCGGTGATAATACAAGGGTTCGCTTCCGTCCCCACCATTTTCCATTTACAGAGCCTTCTGCTGAGGTAGACGTTTCTTGCTTTGTATGTGGTGGTAAGGGCTGTCGTCTCTGTAAGGGCGAGGGTTGGATTGAAATTCTTGGCGCAGGTATGGTACACCCCAACGTGCTTCGTAACTGTGGCATTGACCCTGAGGTATATTCAGGCTTTGCCTTCGGTATGGGTATTGAAAGAATCGTTATGTGTAAGTACGGCATTGACGATATGAGATTGCTTTACGAAAACAATGTACGTTTTCTTGAGCAGTTCTAAGGAGGTATTGGTATGAATTTATCTAGAAACTGGCTCGGCGATTTTGTCGACTGCAAGGATATTTCCAATAAGGATTATTGCGATACTATGACCTACACAGGCTCTAAGGTAGAGGGCTTTGAGGTTCTTGGTGAGGATATCGACAATGTAGTAGTTGGTAAGATTACTAAGATTTCCAAGCACGAGAACTCTGACCACCTTCAGATTTGTATGCTTGATGTGGGAGAAGAGAATGAAATTCAGATTGTAACAGGCGCACAGAACGTGTTTGAGGGCGCTATCGTTCCCGTGGCTAAGGCTCCCGCTAAGCTTCCTGGTGGCGTTACAATTAAGGCGGGTAAGCTTCGCGGTGTTGAATCAAACGGTATGCTTTGCTCAATCAGTGAGCTTAATCTTACAACTCATGATATGCCTACAGCTATTGAAGACGGTATCTTCATTATGAACGATCTTGGTGAGCTTAAGCTCGGTATGGACATTAAGGAGGCTCTTATGCTCTCTGACGATGTTGTCGAGTTTGAAATCACACCTAACCGTCCCGACTGTCTCAGCGTTATCGGTCTTGCAAGAGAAAGCGCAGCCTCATTCGGCAGAGACCTCAGCATTCCCACACCCGTGGTTGAAGCAACAAATGACGGTGATAAGATTGAAAACTACATTAAGGTTGATATAGCATCTGAGCTTTGCCCCAGATACACAGCAAGAGTAGTTAAGAATATCAAGATTGAGCCCTCACCCCTCTGGCTCAGAATGAGACTTCGTGCCTCAGGCGTACGTCCTATCAACAATATCGTTGATATTACAAACTATGTAATGCTTGAATACGGTCAGCCTATGCACGCATTTGATTATAAG
>JAFTHF010000285.1 GCA_017457545.1 Clostridia bacterium | reverse complement strand
TATACACACTGGAAGCCGTAACCTCGGTAAGCAGGTTGCAGAAATCTACCAAAGCATAGCAGTAAACAACTTGCACTCCAAAAAGGAAGAACGTGCAGCTCTGATACAGAAGCTCAAGGCTGAGGGCAGAGAGCGTGAAATATCGGATGCTCTGAAACAGTTAAAAGCTGAAACCGCAAATATACCTGCTGACCTCTGCTATCTTGAGGGTGAGGACAGAGAGAACTACTTGCATGATATGAGGCTGTGTCAGGACTTTGCTACTCAAAATAGAGAGATTATAGCTCATATAATCTGCGGCGCAATGGGCTGTTGGTTTATCGACAGAAATACAATGTTTCACACGATCCATAACTATATTGATGATGAAAACATGGTGCGTAAGGGTGCTATTTCCGCTAAAGCCGGACAGCCTTTGCTCATTCCTATCAATATGCGTGACGGCTGTATTTTAGGAGAGGGCTTAGGTAATCCTGATTGGAACGAATCAGCCCCTCACGGTGCAGGCCGTATTATGAGCCGTAGCAAAGCAAAGGCCTCTATCTCTATTGAGGATTATAAAAAATCAATGGACGGCATATTTACAACCTCTGTTGATACGCAAACGCTTGACGAAGCTCCACAGGCGTATAAGCCTATGAGTGAGATTGTTGAGTGCATTGCAGAAACCGTCACTATTAAAAAGATACTGAAGCCTGTGTACAACTTCAAAGCAAGCGAATAAAGGAGGGCTACACAATGAGTTATGATGTTAGCTTTAAGGCAAAACTTGAGGGCGCTGAGCAGTGGGTATATGTTGGCCCCGAATGGATTAACCATACAAGTAACACCTCTGCAATGATTAAAGAGGTTTGCGGCTCTTATCCGTCTGAGTGGGACGGTAAGAAATGTTCTGAAATGTTACCCGTTATCACACAGGGCTGTGACCGCCTCAGGTCCCACAGTCAGGAATACAGACAGTTTGAAGCCTCTAACGGCTGGGGAACTGTAGAAACAACTTTGAAATTCTTAAATGATATACGCTTAGCCTGTGAGGAATTTCCTACTGCTGTGCTTGAAGTCAGTTGTTAGGAGGTGCGGCTATGAACAGAAACCCTAAAAAGAACAGTGAGGGCTATCCTGATCCAACAGCCTATGAAGGACTGCGCCCTATCATTGAAGAGGAAAACGCCCTTGAGCGTAGAGTGAATCAGCTTATTAAAACGCTGAAATATATTACCGGCTTAGCAGGTTTTGAGCTTATTGCCCGTATCGAAATTAAAGATAAGGAAACCGGGAGGATATTCAGATGATTAAGGGGCAGATCGTTGATTAAAGAAAAGCTACACAGGAAGCCTACTCCTACTGCCGGGGGGGGTAAACCTATAAAGGAGTACCGATATGAATAATGACAGAAAAATTATAATATCAGTCGGCAACAACCGCCGTGACCTTAACTGGAAACAAACAGCTCTCACTGTATCTGAGTTGTATGAGCGTTTGCGTAATCCTGTTAGAAGCACAGAGTTATTCGCTGATTATATGAAAATGAAAAAGGCTCAGCAGGACACTCTGAAGGACGTTGGCGGTTTTGTCGGCGGCTCTCTGAGTAGCCCACGCCGTAAGTCTAATAATGTGACCGGCAGAGATGTTATCACCCTCGAT
>JAFTHF010000284.1 GCA_017457545.1 Clostridia bacterium | reverse complement strand
TACGGCTTTGCCAACTATGATGTTTACGTGAATGATGGCAAAGAAATTGAGCCAATTAAAATCATCGGCGGTGAAAAGGATACAGTAAACGCAGCTTATGATAAGTATGAGACCTTAGTTAAAAAAGGAGAGAAAAATAATATTACCTATGAGCTTGTAATAAATGAAAATATAAATGCACCTTTAAAAAAGGGTGATGTGCTTGGAAAGGTAATTTATAAATCGAATGGAGAAGTAATCGGAGAAAATAACATATATAGCACCGAGGAACTCGGTAAAATAACATTTTTAAGCTATATATTACGCATAATAAAGAATTTATTCTAAAATAAATTATGGAAATTTGAAAAAACTGTTGAATTTTGATGATAAATGTAGTATTATAGTAAGGTATTTAAAAATACATAGGCATTAAATGGAGGAATAAGAAATGACATTATCTCTTAATGAAAAGTTTCTTAGTAAATTTGTTTCTGAAGAGGATATAGATAATATCTCTGACGAAATATATAAGGCACAAACTACACTTACAGAAAAAACAGGTGAGGGTAACGCATTCCTTGGTTGGCTTGACCTTCCTGAAAACTATGATAAGGAAGAATTTGCAAGAATTAAGGCTGCTGCAGAAAAAATCCGTAAGACATGTGATGTTTTCGTAGTTATCGGTATCGGTGGCTCATATCTCGGCTCCCGTGCAGCTATTGAATTTATCAGAACACCTTATTATAACAACCTTAAGAAGAAGGATACACCTGACATCTATTTTGCAGGTAACTCTATCAGCTCATCAGCACTTGCTAACATTATCAGAATTTGCGAGGGTAGAGACGTTTGTGTAAATGTTGTTTCTAAATCCGGTACAACTACTGAGCCTGCAGTTGCATTCCGTATTTTCAGAGACCTTCTTGAAAAGAAATATGGTAAGGAAGGCGCAAAGGAAAGAATCTTTGCTACAACAGACAGAGCAAAGGGAACTCTTAAGAGCTTTTCCGACGATATGGGCTACGAAACATTTGTAGTTCCCGATGACGTAGGAGGTAGATTCTCAGTTCTTACAGCTGTTGGTCTTTTGCCTATTGCAGTTGCCGGTGTTGATATTGATGCTATGATGCGTGGCGCACAGGAGTCACGTCTTGCTTGTATGCCTAAGGACGTTAAGAATAACGATGCATTAAGATATGCAGCAATCAGAAATACACTTTACCGTAAGGGTAAGCATACAGAAATGCTTATAGCATATGAGCCCTGCGCACAGATGGTATGTGAGTGGTGGAAGCAGCTCTTCGGCGAAAGCGAAGGTAAGGACAGAAAGGGTATTTTCCCTGCATCTGCTATCTTCTCAACAGACCTTCACTCCCTTGGTCAGTACATTCAGGACGGTCCCCGTCATATGTTTGAGACTGTACTTGATATTAAGCAGTCTAAGGATACAGTTATTATCCCTCATGACCCTGATAATATTGATAAGCTTAACTTCCTTTCCGGTAAGGAGCTTCATCATGTAAATCAGACAGCTATGCTTGGTACACTTTTCGCTCATACAGACGGTGAGGTTCCTAACCTTGTTCTTGAGCTTGAGAACAGAAGTGCATATTCCTTTGGTTATATGGTATATTTCTTTGAGTATGCTTGCGCAGTATCCGGCTATACACTTAAGGTAAACCCCTTTAACCAGCCCGGTGTAGAAAGCTACAAGAAGAATATGTTTGCTCTCCTTGGTAAGGAAGGCTATGAGGATCTCAAGGCAGATCTTGAATCAAGAATGAACTAATTAAAAATCGGCTATCTTACGGTAGCCGATTTGTTTTTAACTATTTTAAGAGAGAATATCTCCTAATTTATTATTTATTTTTCACAAAAAG
>JAFTHF010000283.1 GCA_017457545.1 Clostridia bacterium | reverse complement strand
GTGGGTAAAAGCTGAAGGGCTTGTTTATCCTATGTTTGATAGGAGCGCCCACATAGTCAGGAATATACCTGACCGCAGCCCTCGACACCGCTATTATGTGGCGGTTGACTATGGTACTGTAAACCCCTTTGCGGCTGGCTTGTATGATTACAGTCCGGCAGAACAAAAGGCGGTAATGATTAAAGAGCTTTACTATAAAGGCGGCAGCAATAACCGTGTTGACAATGAGGCTTACTATGAAATGCTTAGTGAGCTTATCGGTGATTATCCGATAGAGTACATAATCATTGATCCGTCAGCTTCGTCAATGATTGAAACAATACAAAAATACGGTGAATTTGCCGTAATTAAAGCTGACAATGATGTTTTGAACGGCATACAGGACGTAACAAAATTCCTTAATGCCGGTGTTCTCTACTTTCACAGAAGCTGTAAAAGTACCTTTGAGGAGTTTGAAACATACTCTTGGGACGAAGATAAAATTGAGGATGCCGTTATCAAGGAAAACGATCACAGTATGGACCAACTCAGGTACTTCTGTAGGACGGCGTTACGAAATGAGCTGAAATGGATAGTATAAAGGCGGTGGTGAGATGAACTTTTTTACACGCCTATTAAGGAGGTTAAGAAACTTGTTTATAAATAGCTCCGATATTGGCAAAGAATTTGGCGTTGATCTTATCACCTCTGACGATATGAACAACGCCCTAAAGAAATGGGACAACATTTCTACAGGTAAGCCCCCGTGGAAAGACACGGATGACGAAATCGACACTGTAAACATGGCAAAGCACATATCTGATACACGTGCAAAGCTCACTACTCTTGATATTGGCATTGCTATTTCCGGCTCTGCAAGGGCTGATTTTTTACAGGAAATGGCAGACGATTTGCTCAAGCGCTTACCTGATAAAATCGCAGAGGCTGACAGGCTCGGCGGTATTATGATTAAGTGGAACGGTGAAACATGGGACTATGTGCTTCCGGGTAACTTTGGTATCACAGCTAAAGACGATAACGGAGAAATCGTAGGTGCTATTTTTGCCTCGCACACTTCACAGGGCAAAGCCCACTATACAAGGCTTGAATACCACAGATTTGAGGGTGCAGACGCAAACGGCCCTCTTTACGTGGTAACAAATAAAGCCTTTAAGAATCAAATTGAGGGCAACAAAAGCGTACTTGGTGCGCCTGTCAAGCTACAGAGTGTGGCGGCATGGGCGAATATGCAGGATGAGGTTAAAATCTCCAAACTTGAGAAACCTCTTTTTGCTTACTACCGTGTACCCGGTGCAAACACCGTTGACAGCTCCTCTCCTCTCGGTTTGTCCGTTTTTGCAAACGCAATTACGGAGCTGAAGGCTATTGATATAGCAATCAGCCGTAAAAACACTGAGGTTGAGGACAGCAAGCATATTACCTTCGTAGGACAGACCGTTATTCAAAACGCTGTCAACAAAGGGCTTGAATTGCCACGATTTGTTAAAGGCTTAGGTATGGGTATCAATGACGGCGAAACAACCGCAATCCATGAACACGTACCTACAATTCAGACGGACGCACGAATTAAGGACATTAACTTCAACCTGTCAATGGCAGGTGTGAAATGTGGCTTTAGTGAAGGCGTTTTTGTTATGGACGGACAGACAGGCATGATTACTGCAACGCAGGTTGAGTCTGATGACCGTGACACGATCCAAACAATCAAGGCTGACCGTGATGCACTCAAGGAAGCACTTGAGCAGGCGTTTTATGGTGCAGATGCCCTTGCTACTCTGTACGGCCTTGCTCCTCTTGGTGAGTATGAAATCAACTTCGTTTTCGGTGATATTACATACAGCTATGAGGAGGACAAAGCAGCTTGGAGAGCCTATGCAATGCAGGGCTGGATTCCTAAATGGCTGTATTTTGTCAAATTTGAGGGAATGAGTGAGGAAGAAGCTAAGGCACTTACTGCTGAGGCTCAAATGGCAGATATGGAGGCTGGGCTTTTTACTACAGGCTCTAATCCCCCTACTCCTCCTAAGAAACCGCCTCAAAAGAAAGAAGATAAAAAGGACGATAAGAAAAAGTAAGGAGGTAACAAGCTGTGCTGACACCTCAGGAGCTTTTAGAAATTGTTGACACTTTGCACCCTCAGCTTGATACGCTCAATGCTTGGATAACTACAGACCTTATGAAACGCCTTATGGCAAGGCTCGGACGTGGTGAGGAGTTTTTGCTTACCGGCACGGACGAATGGCAGCTTGAGGTTTACAAGTCCGCAGGAGGACACCTTGAGGAGCTACAGCAAGAAATACAGCGTTTCACCAAAAAGACAGACGCTGAGGTTAAGGCTATTTTTGAGGACATAGGTATCAGAGCTTGGGAGGCTGACAATGCTTTTTATGTTGCACACGGGCTTGAGTCAGTGAGCCTTGCTCAGTCAGAACACATGATAAAGCTGCTTACTGATACATACCAACGCAC
>JAFTHF010000282.1 GCA_017457545.1 Clostridia bacterium | reverse complement strand
TGGGGCGGCTCACCTGGAGCTCCTTGGTCAACAATGGAAATTGTTATTAAGGAAGGCCAGACATCTGGTTGGGGTGAAAAGATCGACGCGGCAGTTCTTGACCGTACAGCTTACATTTATGATACATATGGTGTAAACGTTGTTTGGGAATGGTCCAGCCGTTACAACTCACACGACGTTCTTAAGAATGCTATCTTGGCTGGTAACGATCCTGACTACGATCTTTGCATGCCTCGTGCATTCCGTGCACAGTCCATCGTTGCAAACGGTTCCGTTTATGACATGGCTGGCAGACAGTACATCGACCTTGACAACACTTACTACAATGACCTTTCTGTAAAGACATACACAGCTAAGGGTCATACATTCTTTATCACAGGTGACTTTGCTAACCTCGATAAGGAAACAGCATTCATTCTTTACTTCAACAAGAACCTTCTTGGTGGTGAAGCTGCTACTAACAATGTATACAACATGGTTAGAGAAGGCAAGTGGACATTTGATCAGCTCGTTAAGCTCGCTAACTCATCCTACAAGGATGACGGTGACGGTAAGCACGGCGACACAGACGCTTATGGTCTTTCCACAACATCCCTTACAAGATTCTACGAGTACTTTGGCGTAACACAGGCGGGCGTTGACGCTTCTACTGGCGAGTGGGAAATCACTCTTAATGACCCCAAGGTAAACGATATCGTTGCTGCTATTATCACAACTAATACAGCTAACTGGGCACGTTCTGCATGGGGCGGTAGCTGGGGTTCAAACGCTCAGCAGGCTCTTGCTGACGGCAAGCTCTTGTTCTACAATGAAGTAATTCAGCACATCGCACACGTTGCACACATTGGTAACCTTGGTATCGTTCCATTCCCCATGCTCAATGAGGAACAGGGCAGATACTACGCTCCTTGTGCAGGTCAGCAGCCTACTCTCATGTGCGTTCCTAAGACTACATCCAACAGAGATATGTCCGACTACTTTGTAGACGTTCTCGCTTGGACAGGTAGAGACTATGTAATGGAAGCATACTATGAGAATATGTCTGAAAAGGTTGACTCCCCTGTTGAAATGGAAATGATCAAGGAATACATCATTCCTAACATTTCTTATGACGCAGGTAACGCAGTTGGTTGGGGCTCACTTATGGGCGGCGTTCTTGGCGCATCCTATAACGGCAACACAAACAACTTCGCTCAGGCTTATGCTGACGCAGAAGCTGGCGCACTCGCTACAATCCAGTCTTGGAACGACGCTTGGGGCGCATACGCTGAATAATTTAGGTAATTCGCAAATAAAATCACCGACTTCGGTCGGTGATTTTTTTGTTATTTTATCATAATAATAAAGGAAGAAATCCCTATATATGTTGAAAAAAACATGTAAATATGGTACAATATAGAAAAAGACATAAAGGAGAATAATATGGCTATTTTTTATAATGAAAATGATAGAACCTACACTCTAACTACCAAAAATACAATGTACCAGATGAAGATAGATTCAAGAAATGTTCTTGAGCATATTTACTACGGTAAGAAACTGGAGTATGCAGATCTTTCGTATTCTGCATTTACAGGCTATGGCACAGCCTTTTCTGCTAATCCACCGGAGGGTGAGGATATTTGGAAGTATTCTCACAACCATGCCCCACAGGAGCTTTCTCTTACAGGAATAGGCGATTTCAGAATAAATGCACTTGCTCTTCGAAATAGTGACGGCAGCTTGGCAGCCGATCCACGTTTTTATGATGCTAAGGTTGTAAAGGGTAAGTATTCTATTCCCGGACTTCCGGCATTCTACGGAGATAATGCAGAAACACTTGTTGTAACACTTAAGGATAAGCTTTACGATATTTATTTCCACCTTTACTACGGTGTATTTGAGGAGTATGACCTTATTACACGCTCACTCAGAGTTGAAAATAAAACTGATAAATCTATTAAGCTTGAAAGAGCGCTTAGCGTAACTCTTGATCTTCCCAACGGCAGATATGACCTTGTTAATTTCTATGGCAGACACACAAGAGAGAGAATGCTTGAGCGCACACCTATTATGCACTCTCAGACAACTGTTGCCAGCGTACGTGGTGCATCCAGCCATATGGAAAACCCCTTTGCAATTATTGCAGAGCAGGGTGCAAATGAGGAATACGGTAGCGTATGGGGTCTTGCCCTTGTATATAGCGGTAACTTTGTAATTACAGCTGAAATGGATCAGCTTGATAAGACCCGTGTTGTAGCAGGTATTAACCCCGAAAACTTTAATTATGAGGTTTGCCCAGGTGAGGAATTCTGCACCCCCGAGGTTGCTATGGTTTATAGCGCTGAGGGCTTTGGAAAGATGTCAAATTGCTATCACAAGGCAATCAGAAATAACCTTACAAGAGGCGAATATAAGCATGCTGTGCGCCCCGTTCTTATTAACAACTGGGAGGCAACCTACTTTGATTTCAACGCTGATAAGCTTGTTTCTATGGCCCGTGATGCTGCCAAAATAGGCGTTGAGCTTTTCGTTAT
>JAFTHF010000281.1 GCA_017457545.1 Clostridia bacterium | reverse complement strand
TTGAAACTACCCCTTCAATATCCCGTATATGGGTTATAGACGGTGAAACGCTGTATCTCAAGTCAAATATGGCTTGTATGGTGCTTATCGGCTATGATTATACAAGAAATACAGTTACCCTGTCCGACCCCGCAGGTGGAATCTTCTCTGTGGATATGGACCTTTTTGCTCTGAGATATGCTCAAATGGGCTCTCAGGCGATTATGATAAGGTAGCGCATTATCTGCCTTTAATGCCTTGTATAATCCCCAATGGCACAGCGAGAGGGAAATTTCGCTGTGCCATTTTATAGGTATTGGCTATTTTTGAGAATTTTTAAATTTTTTCAAAAATACTATTGACAAAGCAATTTACCTGTGCTATTATATTAAGGCAAAAACGCAGTATTTTGTATGCGAGTGTAGTTCAATGGTAGAATTCCAGCCTTCCAAGCTGGTCGCGTGGGTTCGATTCCCATCACTCGCTCCAATATGTACCTGTAGCTCAGCCGGATAGAGCAACTGCCTTCTAAGCAGTAGGTCGGGGGTTCGAATCCCTCCAGGTACGCCATATGGTGGGTATAGCTCAGCTGGTTAGAGCGTCAGATTGTGGCTCTGAAGGTCGTGGGTTCGAATCTCATTACCCACCCCAGAAAAAAAGAACTTTTGGAGACAAAAGTTCTTTTTTAATTATATCCGTTCCTTTGTCACGGATGATATACCGTTGGTATGATATCTGCTTTGCAGATGATATACGCTGCAGCGTATGAAAGAACGGATGTTATATCATATTTGCATCACAAATATATCATACAGCTTGCCTGTATATCATATCGCTTTGCGATATATCATTGACACTCTACTTAACCTGTGATACAATTTAATTAACGGAGGTAGTGATATGACTGAAAATAAGCTTCTCGAATTATCCTTTGAATTTGCAACTATGATAGTTGAATTAGTTGATAACGTAAAAACTCCAAAAAGCTCCTACATGTTAGATCAGCTTTCAAGAGCCGGTACATCTATAGGTGCTAACATTTATGAAGCACAATATGCACAAAGCAAAAGAGATTTTGTTTCCAAGTTAGAAATAGCATTAAAGGAATCTAGCGAGACAAGTTATTGGTTGAACTTGTTATTTGCTACAGGAAGAATTGACGAGATTACCTTTAAAAGCACAGAAAAGGTGTGTGGACATATCAGAAGACTTTTGATTGCATCTTGCAAAACCGCAAAGGAGAATCAATGATACACCTGAGGAATTTTAACGAAAATGATATAGAAGTTCTTAAGAGAATGTCTCCAAGCAAGACGGAAAATGAGATATTACTTATGTTAAATGAGTGGAACAAGCACGAATTCAACGGAAAATATTCAGAAAAGCTTGCTGTATGTTGCGAATCATCTGTAATTGGTTACATATTTCTATATCAGCACAATGAGTATATCATAAGTGCAGGCCCCGAAATATTTGAGGAATACCGTTGTAAAGGATACGCATACGAAGCTATGAAGCAAGCCTATAATTACGCTAAGGCATCAGGTTATAAAATTGCAACTGCTCAGATACGAAAAGATAATGTCGCCAGTATCCGACTTCACGAGAAGCTTGGATTTATTCTGGATTGCGAAATGTTGAATAAACGAGGTAACGAGGTTTTCATCTATATTAAACTCTTGTAATCAAACACAAAACGGCTTGAATTTTTCAAGCCGTTTATGTTTTTTTATGACATTTATGCGTTTTCGAACATGGTGGCAAGCTTTCTTGCTACGTCGCTCATATGCTGAATTTCACGAAGAATCTCCTCCTCGGTTTTGGTGGTGGTACGGATATGAGCATCTGCCTCAAGGGTCATATAGCCCTTATAATTTATCTGCTTAAGTGCGCCTATGACATCGTTCCAGTCTATATCCATTGAGAAAGGAAGTCTGTGGGAATCGTGCCATCTGTCATTATCGTGGACATGCAATGCCTCAAGCTTATTACCAAGAGTTAGAATCATTTCTCTTGCAGAGGTGTTAAGCCCCTTCATTTCTGCGTGGCCTATATCAAGACAGGCTACAAGATAGGGGTCATCAACTGCCTTTAAGTGAGCAAGAAAATCGTCGTGGTGGGAGCAAGCGGCACTTGATGCCTGATCAAGCTGACCGTCCCAGTTCCACATATTCTCTGTTGCAATCTTAACTCCATGCTCCTTGGCAAAGGGAAGGAGCTCAAAAAACATCTCCGCATTCTTCTCTGCGCTACTGTCATTATCGGGGTGAATAATACAATGCTTTCCACCTGCGATAGCTGTACATTCAATTGCTCTCTTAAGATAATCCCTTACCTCCTTTACTCTTACAGGGAAGGGTGCGTGTGACTGGTTACAGTGGATACCGTTGTCATCTCCGATTTTCTTAAGTCTTTTTGCAAAATCAACATAGCCTTCACCGCTTAAGGGATGGGTTGAGGGCTGAAGCTTAAATGTGCTCCAATCTATACGTGCCATCTCAAACATGGAAAAGTCCCATGCATCAAAGCCTGCCTTAGCAATCTCATATATTGCTCTCTCCTCGCCGATTTTTGCAGCTGCTGACCAGATTTCTGTTGATGTTTTCATAGCTTTTTCTCCTTATTCGTTGACGCTGTTCCAGTTAATTGGAGTGGCGCCGTGTGAAATCAAAAATTCGTTTGCCCTTGAAAAGGGTCTTGAGCCGAAGAACCCTCTGTACACAGAAAGTGGGGAGGGGTGTGCGGATTCTATAATAAAATGGTTTTTGTTAGTTATGTATTTTTTCTTGCTTCTTGCATTGGAGCCCCACAAAATAAAGACCATGGGGTTATCGGATGTATCAAGCTTTTTTATTACATCATCGGTAAAAATGCTCCAGCCGATATTCTGATGGCTGTTTGCCTGTCCTTCCCTTACTGTCAAGGTGGCATTAAGCAATAACACACCCTGCTTTGCCCAGCTTGTAAGCTCTCCGTGGTCGGGAATTGCCATACCGATATCCGTATTAAGCTCCTTGTATATGTTTACAAGGGAGGGCGGTATTTTTATTCCACGGCGAACGGAAAAGGAAAGACCGTGCGCCTGACCTATTTCGTGATATGGGTCCTGACCTAAAATAACAACCTTTGTCTGACTGAAGGGTGTATATTTTAGAGCATTGAATATATCATTCATGGGTGGAAAAACAGTGCGTGAAAAATATTCTGCTTTCAAAAATTGCCTTATCTTAAGATAATATTCCTTGTCGAATTCACCTAAGAGAATATCGTCCCAATCGTTACCTAAATGAACCATAAGCACTCCTCTATTATCATTATTTTAATGATAACATTTTTTTCTCCCCGTGTCAATATTTTTGCAATTTCTATTGAATTTATTTACCTTGTATGGTATACTTGAGATAGCAATAATTAGTATTTAAAGGAGAGCTTTTTATGATTAGAGTAACAGTATGGAATGAATTCTATCACGAGAAGTGTGAGGATAAGGTAAAGGCTGTATATCCAGAGGGTATACATAAGGCTATTGCCGATTTTCTTGGCAAGGAAGAGGATATTGAGGTTAAGACAATTACTCTTGATGACGAAAACTGCGGTATTACAGATGAGCTTCTTGAAAACACAGATGTTATGATCTGGTGGGGCCATGTAAGACATTGGGAGGTTCCCGATGAAATCGCTATTAAGGTTAAAGAGGCTGTTCTTCGTGGAATGGGTATGATTTTCCTTCACTCTGCTCACCACTCCAAGCCCTTCAAGCTTCTTATGGGTACAACCTGTAACCTTGGCTGGAGAGAAAGTGACGATAAGGAAAGACTTTGGGTAATTGACCATAACCATCCAATTATGGAGGGCATCAATGACAGATTTATTGAGCTTGAGGGTGAGGAAACATATATGGAGCCCTTTGGTATTCCCGACCCTGATAAGCTTCTTATGATTGGTTGGTATAACGGCGGTGAGGTATTCCGTTCTGCTTGTATCTGGCACAGAGAAAACGGTAAGGTATTCTATTTCCAGCCCGGCCACGAAACATATCCTACATTCTATAATGAAAATGTACAGAAGATTATTACTAACGCTGTAAGATGGGCTAAGCCTGTATACAGAATTCCTGAGCTTGTTTGTCCTTGGATGCCAAGACTTGAAAAATAAGACTGAATAAATAAAAAAGCAGAAGCAAAACGCTTCTGCTTTTTTTGTTTTTACACACACGTCCTCCTCTTTTTTCTCTTAAAAGCTTTAATTTGACTATAAGTCTTGATTTTACAAGAAAAAAGTGGTAAAATATATAAGATAACAGCTAAATGGAGGTACATATGGGAGTAGTAATTGGAATAGATGTAGGCGGAAGCACTACCAAAATAGTTGGCTTTGATGAAAACAGAAGCTTGATGGCGCCCTTCTGCGTTACGGCGAATGACCCTATCACCTCTGTTTACGGCGCACTTGGCAAGTTTACGGAAACTAACAATCTTTCTCTTGCAGATATTGAAAAGGTGATGATTACAGGTGTGGGCTCATCCTTTATTAACAAGCCTATTTACAATCTTAAGTGTGAAACCGTTCCCGAATTCCGTTGTATCGGTCTTGGCGGACTTTACTTGTCCGACTTTAAGGATGCAATTATAGTAAGCATGGGTACAGGTACTGCCCTTGTACACGCAGTAGACGGCTTTGAGCCTCAGTATCTTGGCGGTACAGGCGTTGGTGGCGGTACTCTTATGGGTCTTTCCAAAAAGATGCTTGGGCTTGATACTATTGAGCATATAGATGAGTTTGCAAAAAGCGGTGTAATTGAGAATGTTGACCTTAAGGTTAGCGACCTTTCTAAGAAAAATGCCGGACTACGTGGCGATCTTACAGCTGCAAACTTTGGTAGAGTAAGTGATATTGCATCTAAAAACGATATTGCCCTTGGCCTTGTAAATATGGTATTTGAAACTGTTGGTATGATGGCTGTATTTGCTTCCCGTCAGTACGGAATTTCCGATATTGTTTTTACAGGTAACCTGACTCAGATGTCACAGACAAGAAGCGTTGTTGATATGTTTAACCTTGCATTCGGTACTAATATAATCGATCCCGAAAATGCACAGTACAGCACAGTTATCGGCGCTGCAATATCTTCATTTAAGAAATAAAAATGACAAAACCGGCACTACGTAGTGCCGGTTTCTTTCTTTTTTAGAAGTTTTCAAGGAATTTCTGCAATTTATTTGCGATAAGCTCGTGGCCTGCGTCGCTGGGGTGAAGTCCGTCAGGCATATACTTTTCGCACCATGCCCAGTTCTGTCCGTACATTGCGCAGTCACGGTAAAGGTCAAGAACGGGAATGCCGTAAAATTCGCACACCTCACGAATAGCACGAACAAAGGAAACAAGGGGAATTGCATTTGTGCTGCCTTCCTTTATTCTGTTATTGTAGTCAAGCATTTCGTTAAGTCTGTGCAAGGGAGTCATAAAGATAATAGGCTTATCCTTGTATGTATTTATAAGGAAGGTGCAAAGAGTATGAAGTCCACCGTAGAAGGTGTGGATATCTCTTGAATCCATATCACCAAGAGGAATTGTGCCGTGGCCGAAATCGTTTGTGCCACCGAAAACAACTACTGCATCTGCATCGTGATTCATATTTACTGCACGAAGATTAAAATCCTGATCAAACTGATGATCTGTTACAACAGGCAAGCGTGCAATTTTTGTTCCACCCAAGCCATAGTTACGTGCCTCAGCAAGCTCACATCTTACACGGAGAAGCTGATGAAATGGCTTTGTTCCCCAGTCGCTGGTGCCGTGTCCCTCAGTAATGCTGTCACCGAGAAAGTTTATTTTCTTACCCTTAAGCTCCATAATAATACCTCAAATTAAAAATGATTAGTGGCTGCCCACCACTAATCATTTTACCACACTTTTTACATATTTCAACAGTTTAGCAAAAAAATGTTCATGTATTTTAAGCTTAGTTTAAGTTATATTTAAGGTACGCGCATTATAATTTAAAGCAGAATGGGGAAATTAAATAAAAGCTCTCTTAACCGACAGTACATTTCCCATTCACATGATATGTCAAGCGGATTTTCTCCTTTTCCGCATTCGAGAGTGAAGGACGGCTTATCTACCTCCTTAATAAACCAATCGGTTAAACCTCCAAAAGACGATAAGCCCTCCGCCTCCGATACCTTATACCTTGTAAAACGGGAAATTGCCTCTGCAATATAAGAGGCTCTTTTTATTTCCTTGCCCTGTGATTTGTAATAAATTTCCTCACCCTGTGTATGAAAAGTGAGAATTCCGTCTATTTTTGATTCATTGTATCTTATAAAATTTGTAAGGGCAGCTGTCTCCGGCTCGCTTTCGGGGGATTCCCCACTAAAGCGTGTTCTTCCGTAGGTTATTCCCTGCTCCCTCTCTATTATTTTATACTCATCAAAGTAGGCATTGTAATTGTGGTTCAGGTCCACACCTCTGCCATTTGAATTCCACAAAGAAAAATCCTCGCCTCCGTTATACTGAATAAGCCTTTCCCATATGGGACTTGACTTATCAAGCCCGTGGAGCCTGTATTCAACCCCGTCGGGATTAAGCATTGGGACAATATAAATCTTCCTCATTTTATAAAGCACGTGAAGATTTATGCCGTATACATATTTTCCCTCTGTGAAAATTTTTGCATAATCCTCAATAAAATCAAGCATAAGAGATGTACAGATATTCTCTGTTGCGTGATGGGTTGCTACGTAAAGCACACCTCGCTTTGCGTCCTCGTCCCCTAAGGTTATTATGGGAATGGGACGGCCCATAACAGATGTGCCGATATAGGAAAGCTTAATAAATTCGTACCGTTTTGACAGGCTAATAAGCTCATCTGACATGGTTTTGTGATCTAATTCTTTGATATTTCTCATATTTTCCTCACTTATATTTATTATTTTTGAAAAAAACACGTTTTTTTAAAAGATTTTTGATTTTGCTCTTTCTTTTTTTAATATAATGTGTTAGAATATATCTAAATTGTTTAAAAAGGTGCATTTATGAAGAAGAAATTTTATAAATATGCTGCATATGCGGTATTGTGCACTGCCCTTGCCTCTGTGCTGTTCTCTCTGCTTTATTATATTGCTGCTGAGAATATTGATGCAGGTAGCTCCTTACTGATTGTGCTGTATTACCTGAAGGTTATTTTCGATATGACGGCAACCTTTGTGGGATATACTACAATTATATATGCGGTGACTAAATTCGGATGGTTTGACGGAGTTGTATCTGTCGGACTTTATTTTTGTTCGGTACTGATATTCTTTATTTACCAAACAGTAACATCCACAATATACGGTAGCGATATTTCCAGTGGCGCTACTGTTGATGCTGAGGAAAGCATGATTGAGTTTATAATGTTTAACACTTTCTACTCCTTCGGTCAGCTTTTCATCACTCTTATGATACCTGCAGGTCTTATAGCCTTTATGTCCTATAAGCTTATCAAAAAGGATGCTACTCCTTTTGAAAAAACGGTGTCCTTCAAAAATCCTGTGCAAAAAACTATGCTTCTTTTCGGCATCATCCTGTTTGCCATAAACTATCTTAGCTTCTTGCTTCTCGATATACTTCCCTTCCTTATAGAGGAAGAATTCTATATCACCTTTACGGATTTTAAAACCATAATTATTCAATCGCTTATTTCTCTTGCAGAAATGTCGATTGCCTACATTGTTCTTCAATACATTGTATTTATGCTTGGATTTAAATATTACGATTACTGTTTGAATATCAAGCATGGTGCTGTTGCAGATAAAAATAAAAAAAATAATAAATAAACGCAAAGGAATCCCTATGAAAAAGAAAATTATTTGTTTAACACTTATTCTTGTTTTCGTGCTTTCCTTCACATCCTGCTTTAAGGATGACGTAAGATACGACTACAAGGATATGTCCAAGTATGTTACACTTGCTGACTACAAAAACCACACAGTAAAGGTTGAAAAGGACTACATTCAGCAGACTATCGACTCCTACATTCAGCAGTATGCTACTGACAAATACAAGGCTAAGGCAGGTGACACTGTCTATGTAGACCTTAAGTTTACAGAGCGTACAATGGTTTCCGGCACCATCGCCCAGAAGGGTCAGGAAATTACAGCTCTTAAGAAGACAGGTCTTAAGATCGAAAATCTCGGTAACGGCTCCTACAACAAAACACTTGAGGACCTTATTGTTGAGTGGGGCGTAAAGATCGGCTCCTCAACAGAAAAAGAGGTTGCTCTTCCCAATGAGGAAATGTTTGGCGAATATGCAGGTAAGACCGTATACTTCTCCTGCTCCTTCAATAATATGGCTGTTCGTGAGGGTGATGTTGTTAAGGTAACCTACACAGGCTACTACACAGACGATAACGGTAAGATCAAGCTTGATGACAAGGGCGAAAAGGACGATTTCGACTCCGGTAAGGATGTTTCCTTCTACCTCGGCTCACACCTTGCAATTGAGGATTTTGAAAAGGGCATTGTCGGCATGATGATTGGCTCTGATAACAAGAGAGAAATCACAGCTACATTCCCTGAGGATTACGGCGCTGAAAACCTTAAGGGCAAGAAGGTTATCTTTGAGGTTGAGGTTACAAGCGTTATGGAAACTCCCAAGTACAATGACGAGTTTGTAAAAACACACCTTGGCAAGGATACAATGAAGGAATTTGATGATTCTCTTGTTGAATCCCGTGCAAAGACACTTATGAACGAATTCCTTTCTGAAAACAGCAAGATTCTTGACTACCCCAACCGTGAGTACAAGGAGCTTAAGAATCAGTTTAATGCACTTGACCAGCAGTACAAGAGCTACTACGGTATTTCCTTTGAGGATTACGTAAAGGCTTACTACGGTATGTCCAAGGATG
>JAFTHF010000035.1 GCA_017457545.1 Clostridia bacterium | reverse complement strand
TAGCGTACGAAGAATGGGTTAAGGCAGTCTTGATTATTGATTTGTCCTTAAACTTATACCCAATGGTATTTTCCAACTGTTCTATAGGCAAAGGATAAATAGACATTTTCTTCCTCTTTCTGAATTTTATTCAGCAGCCAAAGCCTTTGAAACCTCATCAATTATACCTGATGAGGCATATTCCTTAGCTTGTCTTACTGTGTTTTTAATTTCTTTGTATGTAGAGCTTCCGTGAGCCTTACATACAGGCTTTGCAAGTCCTAAAAGAACTGCTCCACCATACTCTGATGAATCAAAGTCCTTTTTAAGCTTTCTAAGCTCCTTTTTCATAAGTAAATATGCAATTTTAGTACCAAAATTTGCAGTAAACATAGTTTTCAATCTCTTGAAAATAAGCTTACCCATACCCTCAGTGAGCTTAAGCGCAATATTACCTGTAAAACCGTCTGTTACAAGTACATCGCATACTCCATGAGGAAATTCCTTGGATTCAACATTTCCAATAAAATTGATATCCTGACGCGCCTTTAAAAGTGCATATGCCTCCTGTGCAACAGGAGTACCCTTGCACTCCTCTGTTCCGTTATTCAAAAGACCAACTCTTGGCTTCTCAATACCGAAAACACGTTCCATATATACCGATCCTATGTATGCCCACTGGGAAAGAAGATCTGCTGTTACTGTGGGATTAGCGCCTGCATCAAGCAAAAGCGTACCATTTCCAAATGGCATAACAGTAGCAATGGCACTTCTTCTTACACCTTTAATCTTTCTTACTATAAGGGAAGATGCCACATGTAACGCACCTGTGCTACCTGCACTTACAAAAGCATCAACACTGCCTTCCTTGAGCATTTTAAGACCTACTGCCATAGAGCTGTCATTCTTCTCTCTCATTACAACCATAGGATCATCCTCCATTGTAACGAAAACCTCAGTATGTACGATTATAACATTTTCCGGTTTTGACACCTTTAGCTGCTCAAAGCAGGAGTTTATTTTATTTTCATCGCCTATAAGAGTTATCTGGATTTCACTGTTTTCTAAGGATGCATCGTATACTCCCTTAACAACCTCAAAGGGGGCATTATCTCCGCCCATAGCATCAACTGCAATATTCATATGTACTCCTTTTTATAGTGTATTTTTTATTTCCTCTATGGCTTTAAGTGCTCTTTTTGCTATTTCTTCATTTCTTGCCTTTTTGCCACCCTTAACCTTATAATCAAGAGGAGCAACAATACCAAAATTGGCATTCATTGGCTGAAAATTACCTGTTGCACTACCTGTGCTTACATAATGCGATAATGCACCAATTACCGTTTTGTCGGTAAAATCGATCTGCTCTTCGCCTAAAGCTAATTTAGCAGCATTTATACCTGCTACAAAGCCTGAGGATGCAGATTCAATATATCCCTCAACTCCTGTCATTTGTCCTGCAAAGAAAACCTTAGGATTTTTCTTTAGGGAATAGCTACAGTTAAGGATTCCGGGGGAATTTAAATAAGTATTTCTGTGCATAACTCCGTATCTTAAAAACATTGCATTTTCAAGTCCGGGAATTAGAGAAAATACCCTTTTCTGTTCAGGAAATTTAAGATGGGTCTGAAATCCCACAAGATTATATATTGTGCCCTCGTTATTTTCCTTACGGAGCTGTACAATGGCATAATATGTTTCCTTAGTTTCAGGATGCTCAATGCCTACAGGCTTCATAGGTCCGTATAAAAGTGTTTCAAAGCCTCTTTTTGCCATAACCTCAACAGGCATACATCCCTCAAAAACTGTAAGCTTTTCGTTTTGTTTATCAAAATCATGAAGCTCCGCCTCTTCTGCATTTATAAGTGCATCATAGAATGCCTTATACTCATCCTCATTCATAGGACAGTTAATATAATCCGCATCACCCTTATTGTATCTTGATGCAAAAAATGCTTTGCTCATATCAACTGAAGAAAAATCAACAATTGGAGCTGCTGCATCGAAAAAGTGCAAATTTGAAAGTCCAATTTCATTTCTGATAAACTCTGCAAAGCTATCAGAGGTAAGTGGTCCTGATGCAATAACTGTAATTTCATCAGGATTTATTGATGTTACCTCTTCGTTTATCACCTCAATATTAGGGTGATTTTGTATTTTTTCAGTAATATAACCTGAAAACTTCTCTCTGTCTACCGCTAATGCCGAACCGGCTGCTACTCTGTTAGCATCTGCAGCCTCCATAATAATTGAGTCCATCTGTCGTAGCTCAGCCTTAAGGACACCTATTGCATTGGAAAGCTCATCAGAGCGAAGTGAATTTGAGCACACAAGCTCAGCAAATTTAGGATTGTGGTGTGCAGGTGAATATTTAACAGGCTTCATTTCATAAAGCTTTACCTTTACACCTATTTTGGCAGCCTGATATGCTGCCTCACAGCCTGCCAAGCCTGCGCCGATTACGTTTATAAACGGAATATTATCGTTCATTTATCTGCTTTTTCCTTATAAGTGCATTTAATGTTTCTGCAAACAAGCATATTTCTTGTCTTTTTATGCAAAAGTATATCTCCACATTTGGGACATTTATTTTCTGTTGGAGTATCCCAGGTTGAAAAATCACATTCGGGATAGTTTGAGCAGCTGAAGAAAAGCTTATTATTCTTTCCTACTCTTTCAAGTATCTCCTTACCACATTTGGGACACATAACACCGGTAGGTCTGGTTTTCGCCTTTGTGAATTTACATGTAGGATAATTTGAGCAAGCATAAAACTCACCGAATTTACCTGACCTTACAATCATGTCAGAACCACAAACCTCGCATTTAAAATCAGCAGTTTTCTTTTCCTCCTGCTCTTTAATGCTTCCGTCATTATTAAGTGTCTTTGTATTTTTACAGGTAGGATAATTAGGACAAGCAGCAAATTTACCAAATCTACCGCTTTTAATAATCATCTTACTGCCACATTTATCGCAAATTATATCTGTTTCTTCATGAGGCACCTCTACACCCTTCTTTTCAAGGCTTTCAGTAGCCTTATCAAGCTCTACCTTAAAGCCGTTATAAAAGTCGGACAGAACCTCCTCAAGAGTTTCATTACCGTGCTCGATTATATCAAGTCTATCTTCCATCTGAGCAGTGAACTTGTAGTTCATAATGTCAGGGAAATACTCATTCATTATCTTGGTAGTTACCTCACCTAAGGGAGTTGGCTTAATAAATCTGCCTTCTCTTTCTACATATCCTCTGGAAATGATAACTGTAATGATAGGAGTATACGTGCTGGGACGACCTATACCTTTTTCTTTAAAGAAATTGATAAGAGTTGCCTCATCATATCTTAACGGTGGCTCTGTAAAATGCTGCTTAGCATCAATATTGTCCGATGAAAGCACCTCTCCCTTTGTAATTTCAGGAATTCTAGCATTCTTTTCAGGATCAAATGCATCATCCATGCTCTTTGGCGCCTCATCGTAAGACTCCTCATAGATTGCCATATAACCGGGGAACTTCACAAAATATCCACTTGAACGGAAAATATAACCGTTATTTACGAAGTCCGCAATTACAGTATTTATTTCTGCAGATGCCATCTGGCTGGCTATAAATCTGTCCCAAATAAGCTTATAAAGCTTAAACTGGTCGTTTGTAAGAACTTTTTTGATCTTTGAAGGCTCTAGATCAATATAAGAGGGTCTTATTGCCTCGTGCGCATCCTGTGCGTCAGCCTTAGACTTGTAAAATCTTGTTTTTTCGGGGTAATATTTATCACCGAACTTTGAAATTATATATTCCTTAGCCTTGCTCTGCGCCTCTGCAGACACACGAAGAGAGTCTGTACGCATATAAGTGATAAGACCGTGTGTTCCACCAAATTCAGAGCCAAGGTTGATACCCTCGTAAAGCTCCTGGGCAACCTTCATTGTCTTCTGAGACTGGAAGTTGTACTTTCTTGATGCTTCCTGTAAAAGTGATGATGTTATAAAGGGAGGCGCAGGAACACGCTGCTTTGTACCCTCTTTAACATCATAAGCTTCAAAGCTATTACCCTTTACTGCTGAAAGAACCTTATCTGCTTCCTTTTGATTCTTTATCTTGATTTTTTTCTTTGTATCACCGTAAAAATGGCTTACTAAGGTTTTTCCGTTATTTCCTTTAAGCTCAGCAGAAATAGTCCAATATTCAGATGGAACAAATGATTTAATTTCATTCTCTCTATCTACAATAATTTTTGTAGCAACGGACTGTACTCTTCCTGCAGAAAGTCCGCTTTTTACAGTTTTCCAAAGGATAGGGCTTATCTGGTATCCAACTATTCTGTCAAGAATACGTCTTGCCTGCTGAGAATTAACAATATTCATATTGATGTCTCGTGGATGCTTTATTCCTTCTCTGACAGCTGATTTTGTTATCTCGTTAAAGGATACTCTTTTTGCCTTTTTACTGTATTCACCAAGCACCGTAGCAAGATGCCATGAAATAGCCTCTCCCTCACGGTCAGGGTCGGTTGCAAAGAATATCTTATCGGCATTCTTTGCTTCTTTTCTCAATTCCTTTATAAGATCGCCTTTTCCGCGGATATTGATATAATGCGCTGAAAAGCCGTTATCTATATCTATACCGAGACTTGATTTTGGCAAGTCACGTACGTGACCTACCGATGCAATTACCTTATAGTTAGAACCTAAATAACTCTTTACTGCTCCAATCTTACCGGGAGACTCAAGTATTACAAGGTTGTTTGACATACTAATGTTTCCTCACAAATTACTTTTTAACATAGAAACCACCGGGCTTAGCTTCAATAAGACCGTAAATTTCCAAATTTAATAAAGCCGCACTTATGTCGGCAACAGAAAGACCAAGATTTAAAAAGCTATCCTCAGTCATCATTTTACCCTTTTCCATAGCATTATATACCAATTTGTCTTCATCGGTAAGAATGGACAGGTCGACTGTGATTGTTTCTTCTTTCTTTTTCTCTTCAGTTTTTCTGTTAAAAGGGTTAAAACGCTTTTTAGGCTTCAGATTTTCTTCCTCGCTGCCTCTTCTGAAGAATCTACCCTCATTAATTGAGCTTGCCACACTTTAAACTTCTCTTCTTGATCTTGGCAAAAGCTTCGCAGCCACCAGATTTATGCTATCCCTGTAATGCTCAAGATAATTTTCAAAGATATCAATGGCATTTTCACAAACGATAGCTCCCTCTTTGATAAGCTTATTAGGACCTGAGCTTAAAAATTCTCCGGCAGGTCCGGGTACAGCAAACAAGTCCC
>JAFTHF010000280.1 GCA_017457545.1 Clostridia bacterium | reverse complement strand
TTCCTGCTCACGGTAGGCATCAAACAAAATCGCCTCATCGGTTTTTTCCTTTATTTCGGGAATGTCAAGTCCTGCAATTTCGTCCCTATCAAAAAGCTTATAAATATCAAGATAGGTTCTGCCTCTGCGCATACCCCTGGTCCACTTGGGCATTGCAAAATATGTACCGATAGTCTTGGCGCAATAAATATCAGCCTTAAGCCACTTAAGGAATTTGTATGTTCCATGAGGGATAGGAGTGGAAAGACCGTCCTCACTCATAAGTCCGGCAGGATAGATACAAAGTATACCACCCTCATCAATAGTTGCCTTCATCCTCTTAAGGTCGGTAATATTAGTCTGAAACTGCTGCTTCGGAATAACTCCAATCTTCTGCATTATGCCTTTAACAGGCAATGTATTGTAAAATGAGTTGCTTACCACAAAGGTAATGGGCCGTCTTGTGGCTCCCATAAGATTAACAAAATCCAGAGATGCCTGGTGGTTACCAATTATAACATAGGGACCCTTAAGCTTCTTTATTTCATTACGGATAAATTTTCTTCTGAAAATAAATCTGGCAACAAATCCAGCGGCAATAGAAGTAATTCTATACCAAAACATGCTTATCCTTTTTTTCTTCATAAAGTCCCTCCTTCAAAGTCAGCTATCATTATTTTATCACAAAATATTCACAAATTCAACACTTTTTGTAAAAAATGTTGAGAAGTCAATATTTTAAGCTGAAATCAAAAGAGCTACTTTGACAGTCAAAATAGCTCTTTTTAATTATTTATCCAAGGGTTGGGTAGTCAAAAAACTCTACCGTTGCGTCATTTTTAATACCGTCGGACTCGAAAACTACAATTTCGTTTTCTCCCTCCTTGAGAATGGAAGCAGGAACATATAAGCTTTTCTGAGGGCCGATTTCCCAGTATCTGCCGATGTTAAATCCGTTAATTACTACAAAGCCCTTTGTAAAGCTGTCAAGATATAAGAATGTGTCAGCACACTTATCCACATTAAAGTGTCCACGGTAAAAGCAGGACACCTCCTCCGGCTTTTTAGTAGAATAGGTAACATTTTCAAGATTATCCATAGGCAATGTATAAGCATTCCAGTTAAAGTGGATTTTGCCGCCAAGCAAGCATCTGCCGTCAATACCCTTTTTACGCATCATCTTAGGTCCAAAGTTGGCTCTACCCATATTTTCGCACAAAACTGTAAGGGTATCCCCTGCCTTGGCACTGATTTTCACTCTTAACTCATCGTCATTTACATAAACAATTCCCATAAGAGATTTGTTTACATAAATCTGCGCCCTGTCGCCAAGACCTGCAAAGCTAAGGTCCACATTATTATAATCACGGTTAAGCTTGGTTGTGTATGCGATATAGCCGTAACCGTTGCCGTAATGCTCCATACATCTTGGTACGTTTGAAAACTGTGGACTTGAAAGCTTTTCAAGATTGTCAAAGAATCCGCCAATCTCAGTAAGTGATACCTTGCCGTATGCTCTTTTTTCACGGTTTTTGGGAATTTCGGGGAGGGGAGTGTCGATATATTTGCTTATAACCTGTCTTAATGCATGATATTTCTCTGTTGTGTCGCCACATTCGGTAAGAACTGCATCATAGTCATAGCTTGTTACATCGGGGGCAAATTTTTCATAGTGATTTGCTCCACTTGTAAAGCCAAAGTTGGTGCCACCGATGAACATATACATATTAAGGCTGCCACGCTTAAGCATATCGTCAACAACGCCTGCGTAATTTTCAGCTGATGTGGTATGATGAGCCTTATCGCCCCAGGCATCAAACCAGCCGTCCCACATTTCCATACACATCTTAGGGCTGTCAGGATATAATTCGTCATGGGCACGGAAGTTTTCCTCTACTCTGCTGCCGAAATTAAGAGTGGAAAGGCAACCCTCTATGCTACCGTCAAGAATATCGGTTCTCGATGTTCCGTCTGATGTGAAAAGCGGCACATCTATACCTAAACGGCGATAGCAATCGTAAAGATAGGAAAGATATTCCTTATCATCACCGTAATATCCGTACTCGTTTTCACACTGCATCATAATAATAGGTCCACCGTTAGTAAAAAGAAGAGGACGTATTTCATCAAACAGGTGTGAAAGATAATTTTCAAAATGCTTAATATATGTAGGGTTGGAGCAACGAATCTCCATATCGTCATAAACCTGAATCCACCAGGGAAGACCACCGAATTCCCACTCTGCACATATATAGGGACCGGGGCGAACTATTGCCATAAGGCCGTTTTTCTCTGCTGTTCTTATAAATTCGGCAATATCAAGATTTCCCGAAAAATCAAACACGCCCGGCTGCTTTTCGTGCATATTCCATGCGCAGTAGGTTTCCACACAGTTAAGACCCATCGCCTTCATTTTCTTAAAAATATCGTCCCATGTGTCCTTCATATTACGGAAATAGTGGACAGCACCGGAAATTATTTTAATCGGCTTACCGTCCTTTATAAAGTCCTTGCCCTTGATTTCAAATTGCATAATATCACCTCGAATATGTTCTTTATTTTATTGTAGCACATTTTTACAATTATATCAAGTAAAAAAGACAGGCAACGCCTGTCTTTATATATTATTTTCCTTATTTAGCTTATCTATAATTACTCCGACTACGATAAACACTACGGTGCTGAGAGATGACTGAATTATATTGCCTGTAACAGAAGCTAAGGGGGATATAAAATTACCTGTTATAATACCTTCATAAAAATAATAGCCACCGATACAAAGAAGCCATGCGGGAATTAATGCAAGGATATTTCTTGCGCACACTACTCTTTTAGAATTTCTTGAAAAGAAAATAACAGTCAGCGATTTTATTACAAGTGAGGCAGGCGCCCACATCATATAGCCTGTCAGCATATCGGCTAAAAATGCGCCGATGCCACCTACAAATATTCCGTAGGGCAAGGGCAAAAGACATGCGGCAAGGTAGATAAATCCGTCGCCTATATGGGCATAGCCTGTGTAAACAGGAATGTGCAGATAGGCTGTAAAAACAAAGGTCATTGCGCAGAAAATACCTGCTAAAGTCATATAACGTATACGGCTTTTCATCTTAAAGCTCCTTTAAAAACTCTTCAAAGCAGATGCCGTCAGCCTTAGGTAAATTAAGCTCAACCGTACGGCGAAGACATTTTGCAATAAAATCGGCGGCATGACGAACAGAATCGGAAAGAGCTACACCGTTTATGCTATCTGCAGCTATAATTGATGAAAATACATCTCCTGTACCTGCACGGCAGGGTCCAACCTTATGAGAGGTAATTATAATAGGCTCTCTTCCCTTTTCATAGACAAAATTGTCAAGGTCCTCTCCTCTTTCAATTCCGGAAATAACAATTTTATCAGGTCCCATAAAGGAAAGTCTTTTGCAAATAGACAAAAGCTCCTCCTTACTTGGTGCATTATTATAGGGAGTGTCGGTAAGAATACATGCTTCTGTAAGATTAGGTGTTAATATATCCGCATATCTTACAAGTGATTTCATTTTCTCTGCAAGCAAGGGTGAATATGTGGGATAAAGCTCTCCTCTATCTCCCATTACAGGGTCAATTATGGACACAGTATCGGGCTTTTTAAATCTTTTAAGAAAGCATTTAACAATATCAATCTGGTCAGGTGAGCCAAGAAAGCCTGTAAGAATGCCCTCAAATTTAAGGCCAAGCTTTTCCCATTCGTCAGCGTAGGAATTCATATGAGAGGTAAAATCCGTATAATAAAAGCTATCATATCCTGTATGATTTGAAAAAATTGAGGTAGGAAGTGGGCAGCACTGTATTTTCATTGCAGAAATTATGGGAATTGATACAGCAAGTGAGCATTTGCCAAAGCCACAAAAATCATTTATTGCAGCGATTTTCTTCTGATGATTATGCGACATAAAAATTCCTCCTTGATTTTTTGATAAATGTATTATATAATAATTCTGAACATATGAAAATAACCAAAACAGGAGTTTTTTATATCACCAGATGAACTACAAAATAGATACAAATGTAAAAAAGCCTGCATATTTACAATTATATGAGCAAATTAAGGCTGATATTATTAAGGAAATTTACCCATACGGCGCTAAGCTACCGTCAAAAAGGACAGTCTGCGCTGAGCTTAATATAAGCACGGTTACCGTTGAGCATGCTTATGCCCTCTTATGTGATGAGGGATATATTGAAGCCCGACAGCGAAGGGGTTATATTGTTATTTTTCATTCGGGAGATGCCTATGGGACAACGTCGACAGAGCTAATTATTCCCCATTTAACTCACACGTCCCACGTGATTTTGGAATTTCCTATTTCAATTTTATTAAAATCCATGCGTAAGGCTATGGAAAGAAAGGCTGAGCTGCTTGAAAAATCTCCAAATGAGGGAATTTTGGAGCTGCGTGAGGCCATTCGACTCTATCTTGCAAGAAATAAGGGCATTAATGCTTCCTATGAGCAGATTATAATCGGCTCTGGCGCTGAGTATCTTTACAATCTTATTATTGCATTGCTTGGCAGGGATAAGCTGTACGGAATAGAGTCTCCGTCTTATAAAAAAATTGAACAGGTTTACGCCTCCTCCGGTGTGGAAATCCGTATGCTGCCCTTAGGCAAGGACGGAATTGATACCTTATCTCTTTCAAATACGGACGCAAATATTCTACACACCACCCCATACAGAAGCTATCCTACCGGTGTTACTGCCACAGCATCAAAGCGCCACGAATATATAAGATGGGCAAGCAAGGACAACCGATATATAGTTGAGGACGATTTTGAATCGGAATTCTCCGTTTCATCAAAGCCTGAGGAAACGTTGTTTGCCTTATCAGAGGACGACAACGTGATTTATATGAACACTTTTTCAAAAACCGTATCCCCTGCTTTGCGTGTGGGATATATGGTGCTGCCGAAGCATTTAGTTGCTGATTTTAAAAGGAAGCTGGGATTTCTTTCCTGTACTGTGCCAACCTTTGAGCAGCTGCTGCTTACAGAGTTGATTACAAGTGGAGATTTCGAGCGACATATAAACAGAGTGCGCCGTAAGAAGCGCAAGGAGCTATAATGAGGTGATATTATGGATAAAATTTGGACAAAAATGTATGATGAAGCTAAGAAAAGGCTGAATGAACGCAGACTTTCCGAGTACGTTACCTGTGGAGAGGTTTCTGCTGCGGTTCTTTCTAAATCGGGGAAAATATATACAGGTGTATGCATTGATACCTGCTCCACCCTTGGAATATGCGCTGAACGAAATGCTATCTTCAATATGATAACAAACGGAGAGCATGAAATAGACAAGGTTCTATGCATTCTTCCAGACGGCTCAAACGGTGCCCCCTGTGGCGCATGTCGAGAGCTTATGGTGCAGATTATGGCAGGAAAATATTACGATATTGAAATTATGCTGGATTACGCCACAGGCAAAACAGTACGCCTTGGAGAAATAACTCCCGAATGGTGGATAAAATAAAGCAAAAGCTCCCGACAGAATCTGTCGGGAGCTTATTAATTTATTTACCGTGATTTTATTTTTCTACAAACATCCAGCAGCCTTCTGCTCCGACACCGTTGTCGGGAGGTGTCAAAATGCCTTTTTCGATAAGGCACTCAACAACAGCATCAAGGATAGGCATATTTGCAATGCGATTGGCAAATCTCCATTCATTAATCAAATAATCAGGAATGGAATTTTTAATAAGGTTTGCAATTTTTTCTGCAACTACCTCAGCATCCTTGCTGAAATAGCCGTTATTCAAATTGTAGCTAAGCTTAAAGATATTATTTCTTTCGGATAATGGGCTAACAAGTATTTTTGTATAAAGCATATTGCCCTCGCGATACAAATATCCGCACTCAATAGCCTTCGCCGCATGCTCCTTTTCGTTTTCAGACAAGGTGCTTATATCAAGTCCCTCTATTGCACGAATCGCAAACTGAAGTAATCCGTCATTTGATATATTATGCTCACAGTGGAAATGAGGCTTTATACGTGTAATATATATGTTTTCCGCCTGAACCTTTGAAAATCCACATACGTTATGAGCATCAATGCCATCCCAACCGCCGCCGTAGTGCTTTCCATTGTCAATGTATCCAAATACACTGAATGGACGGTTAACTTTTCCGGCATTTGAAAAATGCTTTCCTTCCAAAATATTTTCAACATTTGCAGAAAAGGCATCGGCAATGTTTGTTATATGCTGCCACAAAATAAGATTCATATCAACCTTTTTATTAAGATAAGGCAATGAAAGATATTCCTGCTTATGAGCCTCAATGTAGTTAACTATTGTGTCGCAAATCTTAGGAAGCTGCTCGGTGTAAATCTTATGAGCCTCTTCTACAGTATCCTTGTCAAGCAAAACCATATTAATTGCATACTTTCCGTTGTCCAAACGACGAAGCATACCGTATTTGCCATTTTGTCCCTTTTTGAGAATTTCAAGCTCCTCTTCCACGTAAACAGTAGGTACGTTAAGCTCCTCTGCAATTTCAGATGCGCTCATTGGCTTTTTACTACAAAGATATACAATATGATTTGAAAACATTCTTGTACACACAGTGCGAGGATCTCCCCATCCAGGATTTCCTGTTCCCCAGATTACATAATCAATTTTATCAAGGGCTACGGGCTTGTTACTTACTTCTGACATTTCTTCTACCTCACTTTTGATTTTTTGTCTTGCTGAAAAGAGTCTTTGACGAACTGTGCCCTCGTTTATTCCTTGACGTTTAGCGATTTCCTGAGTGGAAAGACCGTCTATGTAAAACATAATCATTACATCTCTATACGCCTTTGTAAGAAATGCAATTGAACGGTATACGGATTTTAGTATTTCCTCAGCTTCATTTGTATCGTCCTCATCTGCAATAGTTGCTAAAATCTCATCTGCATCGCCTTCATAGAAAAGCTCTGTACGCTTTCTTCTTTTTTCAGAATATGCAGCATACACATTACGTGCAATCCTCCAAATAAAAGAATAGATGCTTTCTATTTCTCCATCAGTGTTAGATGCCTTAACCAAAGCAAATATGATATCCGAGCATAGCTCCTCTGCCTCATAGCTATCATTGGTTCTTGCATAACAAAAACCGTATAGCTTATCTAGCAGCTTTTCGTCTAAATAATTCAGCAATTCTTGTTTTTTCATCTTTTTCTCCAGCCATTGATCAATGCTTTCACTCATATAGTCCTTGGTTTTTTCAAAATGTTAGGTAGGTTTTTAAATTTTTTCAAAACATTGGCGCATCCTTTAAAAATGCGCCAATGATTCATGTTATCGCCCTATATCGTAAACTGTTTTTACGGAAATTGATTTTTTAAGCTCTTCCGCTGCTACATCGGTTTCTACCTTAATTATATAAGGCTCTTTATTTACAAGGTCGATAAAGTTATCGGAAAGCTTTGGATCGTAACCGTCAAAGTCTACATATACACCCTTGGCAAATCCATTTGATGTAAGCTTGATTTCTGTACCGTTTTCACGCCTTGAAATATCAATAGCAATATCTGTCTTATTCCATTCAAAATGCTTAGGTGGAACATACAGCTCTGTTTCTCGCATAATAAGCTTTCCGTCCTCGGAATAAAGCTCTGCATACATATATTCGCTGTATTTGTTTTTGTATTCGGCAGCAACAGTCAATATATCCTTGGAGCTAAGGGAGTTAACCTGTATTTCTGTTTCATATTTTTTGCTTACATTGAATTTTGAATCGCTGAAGCACAATACAACCTTGCCCTTAAACTCATTCATAGTTTCATTTGAAATGTTGACGGTTAAGGAGTTGCCCTCAAGGAAGAGTCCCATAGCCACAGGAGCATAGAATTTCTTTGCAGCATAGTGAAGCGCCTTATATCTGCCAAGGCTGTCAACGCTCGACCATGAAGCAACAGGCCAACAGTCATTAAACTGCCAGTAAACTGAGCCCATGGTGTAGCCTCTGCATCTTCTGAAATGCTGAACACCGTACTTAATCGCATCAGCCTGAAGAAGCTGTGATGCATAAACAAGGTCCTCAAAGGAATTGGGATACAGATAGTTGTCTGCGAGATACATAAGTATCTTCATATTGCCGGACTTACACTTCTGGTGATTTTCCATTACACGTGAGAAGCAGTTCATATCCTTCTCCTCGCAGAAGGTCTTGATTGTTTTCATTGACGGATAGCTTTCAAAGCCATACTCGGAGCAGAAACGGAATTTACGTTTTCTGTATTCGGTAAAGGGCTTGTTGCCGTGCCAAACCTGCCAGAAATGAGTATCGCCACGGTTATCGCAGCTTGGATCGTCAAAGCCACCGCCTGATGATGGGCTTGCCTGCCAGTAGAATGTATCGGGAGAAAGAGAGTCCATAATTGCAGGGAAGATTCTCTCATAAAGCTCAATATAGTCCTCACGAATAAGAGCATTATTACCGCCGAAGCCGTCCCAGTACATAACAGCCTCTTCCATCTCGTTATTTCCACACCAGATACCAAGGGAGGGGTGATGTCTTAAGCGCTTAACAGTGTATATCATTTCCTCAGTATACTCGGTCTTCATCTCAGGACTAAGCCATACATTACAGCAGGCAATCATGCTATCCTGCCAAACCATAAGTCCGTACTTATCGCAAAGGTCATAAAACTCGTCCTCGGGATAGTAGCCGCCACCCCACACACGTAAGCAATTAAAATTAGCATCAAGTGCCATTTTAATAAGCTCCTCTGTGCGCCAAGGATTGATTCTTGAAACAAGATTATCCTGTGGAACATAGTTTGCGCCCATGGCAAAAATCTTGATTCCGTTAAGAACAAAGCAAAATTCGCTGCCGTTTTCATCGGGCGTTGTGCTTACTGTAAGGGTGCGAAGTCCGATTTTTTGGCTTTTTTCATCCACGTTCTCGCCGTTTTTTACAATTTTTGCAGTAATTTCATAAAGATTCTGCTCGCCGTAGCCCCTTGCCCACCAAAGCTTAGGATTGTCAATTACGGCTGTTCCCTTTTTGTTTTCGTCAAGCTTGATTTCCTTATTATCTACGGTTATAAAAATATCACAGTCCGAATTGTGCTTGGTTTCAACCTCTATATTAAGAGTAACCTTGCCATTTTTATGTATCTGACGGACATAGATATTGTCAATTTTATCTTTATCGTAAGCATTTATCGACACGGGGCGAAAGATTCCCATATCGGGAAGCATAGGTCCCCAGTCCCAGCCTGACATATAAAATGATTTGCGAAGATGGGCAGCGCCCGGAATTGTATCAGCATTTGTCTGTAAAAAATGCTTATTATTCATAGCCTTAAAATACTCTGTTGGTGAAGAAAATTCAAGACGTATGGTATTTTTGCCGACACTGGCAACCTTTTTTACATCATACACATACCGTCTGTGCATATTCTTTACCCTTGCAAGCTCCACATCGTTAAAGAGGATTCGGCAAAGAGTGTCAAGACCAAGAAATTCAAGCTCAAGATACTCCCTTGAAAGCATATCCTCTGTTATCTCAAATTCACTTACAAAGGTGCAATCCTTATCGGATAGCTTAGTATATTTAAGCTCATTAATACCGTAAAACGGGTCATCAATTAAGCCATGCTGAAGCAATACGCTATACATAGAGCAAGGCGCCTTGCATTCAAGCTCCCCGTACACATCATAAAGCATTTTCCAATTTTCTATAATCATAAGCTTTCTCCTTAGATGAAATCTAAATATAGTATATCATAAATATTTAAGGTTTTCAATACACATTATATTCAATCTTATCATGGGATAATTAAAGCTTACAGCCTTTTCTAATATTCTTACAAGCCAAAGGGGAGCGTCGATAAAACGCTCCCCTTACAGTTATTTGATAATATGATTTTTGATTTTTTCAGAGCTGATTTCCGGTGTTCTTGGCAGGTATACAACATCTACTCCCTCATTTTCAAGGAAGTCGAATTTACCCTCCCAATCATCACCCATAACAAAGGTATCTGCCTTAAACTCATGTACGTCACTTACCTTTTGCTCCCAGCTTTCCTCGGGAACAACAAGGTCAACGTAACGAATAGATTCAAGAAGTGCCTTTCTCTGCTCATAATCAAAATAGCATTTTTTATTCTTTTCTTTAAGACTAAACTCGTCTGTGGAAAGCACTACAATAAGATAATCTCCAAGTAGCTTAGCACGTCTTAAGAAGTTAATGTGGCCGTAATGCAACAGGTCGAATGAGCCATAGGTGATAACTCTTGTCATACCTGTCTTGCGCTTATTTCTCATAACAAGGTTTTCAAACACTATATCCTTACTTGATTTATTAAGCTCGGATTTGTATTCTCTGCCCATCAGCTTTCCAAGGACATCCTGAGGCTTTACACCCTTATTGATAACCCTGTTTACGCTTGATACAATAGGCATTTCTACCTCGTACTTTTTCGCAAGCTTAATTGCTGCAGGAAGTGCGTTTACACCCTCTACAACCATGCCTACAAGCTTAATAGCCTCCTCTGGAGAATGTCCCTGACCTATAAGCATACCTGCCTTATTATTACGGCTATGCTCACTTGTAGATGTAACAACTATATCACCTGTGCCGGCAAGCCCTGCAAAGGTTTGCTCAGCGCAGCCCATTGCCATACCGAGTCTTGTAATCTCGGCTATACCTCTTGTAATAAGGGCAGCACGGGTATTATCTCCAAAGCCAAGTCCCTTTGAAATACCACAAGCAAGAGCAATTATGTTCTTGATAGCACCGCAAAGCTCAACGCCTGTTACATCAGGATTCGTATACACTCTTACGCAGGATCTTTTGAAAAGTTCTTCCACGTCCTCGGCCTTTTTCATTCTTTTACATGCAGAAACTATGGTAGTAGGCATTCTTGCAGCTACCTCCTCTGCGTGAGCCGGGCCGGAAAATGCTACTATATCATTATATTTACTGCGATCGCCCTCGCTAAGCACATCCTTGACCACATCTGTAAGAGTCATAAGAGTGCTATCCTCTATACCCTTAGATGCAATAACAAGCACCTGCTTTTCATTTATATAGGGCTTAGCCTTCTCTGCAGTACCTCTCATAAACACAGAGGGTACAACAAAGAATATAAAGTCCATACCTACGCATGTCTCTTCTATATTAGATGTAAACACTACATCCTCGGGTATTGCAAAGCCCTTTAAATTCTTATGCATATGGGTAGAGTTAAGCTCCTCTACCTCACTTTCAATAGGTGACCATACGGTAACATTATTACCGCTTTCGCTAAGCACCTTAGCCAAGGCTGTACCCCATGTTCCCGCACCTAAGATTCCTATTTGTTTCATTTATTCTCCTTTGAAAATCAAAGTAAAATGATTAATTTAATTTTTCAATAACATCTCGCACTATCCACTCAAGCTCTTCCCACTTGCGTTCAATATCCTTTGCAAGCTCAAGCTGGCAACGGGTACGAACAAGGTTATGCTTAGGATATCTGCACTTGAAATATTTGTCGCCTGTTATGTAGTCATCAAGAAATCTTGAAGCAAGCTCAATTGTGATTGAGAACGCCGCCTTAACAAGATTTTGTATCTCTATGGGCTCAAGAGAACCGCGAGTTGCGCCGATAAAGCCCTTTGCAAAGGCACGGAACTTACCTGTATCAAAGAATACCTTTGATACATCGGGCTCGTCCTCTACTGCTGTATTGGCAATAAAGCGAACTGCATCGGCAAAGTCATACATTGACATACCGGGCATGATTGTATCAAGGTCGATAACTACAATAGGCTCCTTTGTCTTCTTATCGAAAAGAACGTTATTACACTTTGTATCATTATGTGTAACTCTCTTGGGAATTTCGCCCTTTGCAAACTGAACACTAAGCTCGGCAGCCTTCTTGCGAACCGATGCGATATAATCAATTTCCTTTTTAACCTTGCTTACACGTCCACAGGGATCCTCCTCCACGTGGCTGAAAAGTGTATCAAGTCTTTTCTTTGTATTATGGAAATCGGGAATTGTTTCATAAAGAACAGAGCCGTCAAAATCCGCAAGCTGTGTCTGGAATTCACCAAACGCCTTACCGGTAGCTTCAATTACGTTAAGGTCCTCTGTGCTGTCGAAGGTAACAGATTCAACGTAATTTACAACGCGCCAGAAGGAATCCTCATCGGAGATGTAGTAGTTAAGGCCTTCTTCTGTGTGGTGGAAATGTAAGGTTATCTGGTTGGGATACTTTTCTCTTATGAATGTTGTAACCTTATCTATATTTTCCATTATCTCTACAGGACTTTTGAATACGTGGGTATTCACCTTCTGGAATAAATATGACTTGAGGGCTTTATCCTCGTTCATATATGATACCTTAAATGTAGAGTTTATATTGCCCATTGTGATAGGTCTGTATGAGTAAATCTCGCCGGGTAATCTGAATTTATGTCCGATTTCTTTCAATATAGAATACATTTTTGTCTATCCTTTCTATATAATGCTCATAAATCAATCTAAACTATATGTCTGTATGCTATTCGGATATCGTATTTATTTTGAGGGAACTTCTATGGTGCTCTCAGTGAGCATTCTAAGCCTTCTTATTGCAATTCCTCTCTTAACGAAGAATGCAATTCCCTTTTCCACAAGGTTAATACCAAGAATCAAAAGTGAAACAAGTGCTGTTCCCTCTACAAATGATTGAGATTCAAGCTGAGGTATCATAAGTGAAAGTATATTTGTTTTAAAGTTAACAAGGAAGGAAACAGCTGAAATAGTGATCATTCCGTTAACAAAATAATAGCTATACATTTCTATAATAGTAGGAATTGTGCTTGGAACAAACACATTTACAAGCATTCTGAGCCTACCGATACCAAGCGTTCTTGCAACATCCTCAAGATTAGGATTAAATTTAGTCAATGAGTTGTATGCAAGAAGATAAGGTGACGAAAAGAAGTGAACTATATTAACGATTACAAGTATAAATATAGTTGAGTAAATCGGAACTTTATTAAATGTAATAACAAAGGAAAGACCCAGTACTACACCCGGTATTGCTAAGGAAAGCATACTTATGAAGTGAAGCACCTTGTTTGATATCTTCTTGCCCGATCTCGCAGTTACATACGCAGAAAAATATGATAACGCTGTTCCGAAAAGTGCTGTAAGCAATGAAACCGCAAGAGAGTTAATAAGATATACATGAATACTGTTATCCAAAAGCTTCTTAATATTATTGAATGTCAGGGACATATCAATAGGATATTGCTTAACAAAGCTCAAGCATATAAATGCTATTATAGGTAGGCACAAGAAGAACAAGAACAATCCAAATACGCAATATACTATAATGTCTCTTGTCTTATTTTCCTCAATATAATATCCCTTTGTAATTGTGCTTGCTCCACTTGAAATACTGCTCTTTCTAAGGTCAATCAAAAAGGCAATAACAGCAGGAAGCAGCAATACTACGCCAATTACCGCACCGCTTGAGAAGTTCATCATTCCTATTACCTCACGGTACATATAAACAGGAAGAGTCATAACTGTTCCGCCTGTAGTGAGGGGTACACCGTAGTCTGTAAAAATCATGGTAAATACAGAAAGCACAGCGGAAACTATTGTTTGCTTCATAGAGGGCAATGTAATCTTTAAGAATTGCTTTCCCTTAGATAAGCCAAGCACGCTTGCTGCCTCATAAATTGTATAATCCTCATACTGGAAGGAGTCAAAGAACAAAAGGAAAGAAACCGGGAATGAATACAGTACGGATCCCATAATTATACCGAGATAACCGTATAAGCCAATATTAATTCCCAATATGTTAGTTACCATTCCGTTATCACCGAAAAGCAATACCAATCCCATACCGTGTGAGATACTTGGAATAAGCATAGGTATTGTAAAAAGAATAACCCAAATAGACTTGAATCTTATCCTTGAACGGTTAATAAAAAACGCAAGGGTAAATGAAAGTACTACTGATATCACAGTTGCAGCAACTGTAGTAATAACAGAGTTTTTCAGCATGGGCCAAAATTGAGCCGAGCTGAATACATCTACTATGCTTTCACCTCTGATATTAATAAAAAGCCTTAAGATCGGAAGTATAACAGTTATGCAAAGATATGCTAAAATTATATATTTTATCGCTCTAAAAGGTCTGTTTTTCATATCATACCCGTCCTGTATATTCTAACAAATCGTTATACTTTTTATCAAGCTGGTCAACTACAAATTCTTTAACGTACTGATTTGCGGGATTTGTATAAATATTGATTGGGGTGTCCATTTGCTCGATTACACCGTTGTTCATTATCATGATTCTGTCGCTGAGATAGAATGCCTCCTCCTGGTCATGAGTAATAAACAGCATTGTAACATTAAATTTCTTTTGAAGCTCCTTAAGCTCTTTCTTCATTATTTCTCTGTTGGCTACGTCCAAGGCGGAGATAGGCTCATCAAGAAGAATAATATCCGGATTTGTAGCAAGAGTACGTGCAATTGCTACTCTCTGCTGCTGACCGCCTGAAAGCTGGTTAGGTCTTTTATTCTGCTGATCTGTAAGACCAACATGCTCAAGGGTTTTCAACGCAATCTCTCTTGCAGTCTCCTTTGTTTCCTTACGTAATGTCAAAGCATATTCAACATTCTGAAGAACTGTCATGTTGGGGAAAAGCGCATAGTTCTGGAATACAATACCCATTCCTCTCTCGAAGCTCTTAAGGCCGGAAATATCAACTCCGCCCTTAATAATTTCGCCCTTATCTGCCTTTTCAAGACCTATAAGAATACGTAAAAGAGTTGTTTTACCACAGCCCGAAGGACCAAGAATGGATAAAAATTCTCCCTCGTATAAATCAAACGAAAGATTATCAAGAATCATCTTTCCGTCAAATGCCTTACACATATTTTTTACTGATAATTTTGTATTTAATATTTCCATAATCCTAAC
>JAFTHF010000279.1 GCA_017457545.1 Clostridia bacterium | reverse complement strand
TATTGTGTGTGGCAGTGGAAATAACGCATGCGATGGCTATGCCCGTGCGCTTATCTTAATGGATAGGGGCTATAACCCCCATATTATAACCTTAAGCGATAAATGCTCTCCCGACGGAGAATATTATCTTAATTTATGCAAAAAGGAAAAAATATCCACACTCCCCTGGGAGAAAACAGATATTTCAGAGTATAAAATCATAGTCGACTGTATATTTGGTACAGGCTTTCGCTCTGTGCCCACGGGAATCTATGCTGAGGCAATAAGCTGTATTAATAACAGTAATGCGTACGTTGTCAGCGTAGACATAAACAGCGGCTTAAACGGAGATAACGGAATGACAGCCCTGGCTGTAAAATCAAATCTTACTGTATCTATCGGTACACTTAAAGCAGGCTTGCTTCTTAATATGGCTAAGGACTATATAAAGGAGCTTGTAAATTGGGATATCGGTATTGAAATTATTGAAAAGCCCTACCACGTAATAGAGGAAAGTGACGTATCATACGTGCTTAAGGATAGAAAAAGCTTTTCAAATAAGGGGGATTTCGGGTATGTAGCACTAATAGGTGGCTGCACCGAGTATTCCGGTGCTGTAAAGCTGTCTAATCTTGCCCTTGCATCACTAAAAACAGGTGCAGGAGTGTCTAAATTAGCTACTGCAAGAAGCTTATATCCCTCAGTTTCGCCATTCCTTGTTGAAAGCACATTTTATCCCCTTAGCGACAAAAAGGGACATATTAAATATAAAAGAAAAGAAATTGACGGCCTTTTGCGTGGAGTTCGTGCTGTTGCAATCGGTATGGGCATAGGAAACAGTAAGGATGCTTACAGAATTATCGCTCACATACTGAAAAATTATGAAATGACCGTAATTATTGATGCCGACGGGCTTAACTCCATAGCTACATACGGCATTGATATATTAAAGGAAACAAAATGCAGCATTGTGCTTACCCCTCACCCAAAGGAGCTTGAGCGTCTTTTTGGTGTATGCGTTAAGGATATTCTTTCCGACCCTATTAATAATGCGGTAGCCTTTGCAAGGGAATACGGAATAACACTTCTTTTAAAGGGTACAGCCACAGTAGTAACAGATGGGGAAGAGGTATATATATCCAATTCCGGCTGTAGTGGTATGGCAACGGCAGGAAGCGGAGATGTGCTATCGGGAATTGTTCTTGGTATCTGTGCGCAGAACCCTGTTAAAAAGGAGCTTACCCTCAACGTTGCAGCAGCTGCTTACCTTAACGGTAAGGCAGGAGAAATAGCAGAGAAATCGACTAATGAAATAAGCATGACGGCTCTTGATACCGTAAATGCAATCGGAAAGGCGATATCGGGAATAAAGAAACCGTCATAGTTAGATAAAATGACGAATATTTATTCAAAAAACCAAGTTTTTTTAGAATATTTTGCAAAAACCTATTGACATTGATGTGCCGTTCTGCTAAAATCATAGTATGTTTTTTAAAAAAGCGCTTGAGTAAAAAGGAGTACGGTACAAAAAGTCTGCAGAGAGTTGCCGTTTGGTGCGAGGCAATGAGGAGTATGTGCCCGAAATACATTTTATTAGCTGCATGTTGAACTTAAGTAGGCATGACGGGTACGACCGTTACATAGTTAAGGCATGATAGTGCCTAAGGAGGCTTGAATCGTAAGATTTGGCGAAGCAGAGTGGTATCACGATATTTATCGTCCCTGTATTTATTGCAGTGACGTTTTATTTTTTGATTGCATCGGCTATGCCGTGTAATATAAATCAGTTTACAATTATTTTTGGAGGAAAAGATAATGAAAAAGATATTATCTCTCGTAATGGCAGTATTGCTCGTATGCGGTATGTGCCTCTCATTCGTATCCTGCGGCGGAAACGCAGATTTCACAGTTGGCGTTGCTCAGCTTGCACCTCATCCTGCGCTTGATGCAGCTACACAGGGCTTTATGGATGCCCTTGAGGAAGAGCTTGCTAAGGAAGGCAAGACAGTTAAGTTCGTTGTTCAGAATGCAGGCGGTGAAATCTCTGCTTGTCCCGGTATTGTAGGCTCCTTTGTTGCTAACGGATATGACCTTATCCTTGCAAATGCTACACCTGTTCTTCAAGCAGCTAAGAGCGCTACATCTACTATTCCGATTCTTGGTACATCAGTAACAGAGTACGGCGTTGCTCTCGGTATTACAAACTTTACAGGTACAGTAGGTACTAACATTTCCGGTACATCTGACCTTGCTCCTCTTACAGAGCAGGCACAGATGATGATTGACACACTCGGTCTTAAGAGCGGTGATAAGGTTGGTCTTCTTTACTGCTCTGCAGAGGCTAACTCTATCTATCAGGTAGCAGTAGTCAAGGCATACCTTGCAGGTAAGGGTCTTACATGCACAGAGTACGCATTTGCAGACTCCAATGACCTTTCCTCTGTTGTAACAAAGGCAGCAGGCGAGTGCAAGGCTATCTATGTTCCCACAGACAACACAGTAGCTGATAACACAGGCATTATCAAGAATGCTTGCATGGCTAAGAAGGTTCCCGTATTCGCAGGCGAAGAGGGTATTTGCTCCGGCTGTGGCTACGCAACACTTTCTATCGACTACTATAACCTTGGTAAGACAACAGGCGCTATGGCTGCTAAGATTCTTCTTGGCAAGGCTCATATTGAGGATATGGCTATCGAATACGATGCAAATCCCACAAAGAAATACAATAAGGAAATTTGCGATGCACTTGGTATCGACACAGCTAAGCTTGAGGCTGCAGGATACGTTGCAATCAGCAAATAATAGGATATAAAATGGCTTTTATAAACGCTTTACCTTACGCAGTAGCTCAGGGACTTATCTGGGGTATTATGGCTATCGGCGTATTTATCACCTACAAGGTTCTTGATATTGCCGACCTTACAGTTGACGGTTCACTTGCTACAGGCGGCGCTGTATTTATAGTTCTTAATGCTGCAGGCGTTCCCACAATTCTGGGTCTTCTTATCGCCTTTTTAGCAGGCTGTCTTGCAGGCTTTATTACAGGAATTATGCACACTGCATTCGGCATTCAGCCCATTCTTGCAGGTATCCTTACCCAGCTTATGCTTTGGTCCATTAACTTTAAAATCATGGGCAGATCAAATCAGCCTCTCTCCAATGAAACCTTTGTTACAATGAATATCGAGCGTCTTGGCTTTACAATTACATGGATGCTTCTTATCTGTGTTGGCATAGTTGCGCTTCTGTATTTCTTCTTCGGAACAGAGCTTGGATGTGCAATCCGTGCTACAGGTAATAACGAAAGCATGAGCAAGGCGCAGGGCATTAATGTAAGCTTCAATAAGGTTCTCGGTCTTATGCTTTCAAACGGTCTTGTAGCTCTTTCAGGTGCCTTCCTCGCACAGTATAACGGAGCAGCAGACATTAAGATGGGCGCAGGCGCTATCGTAATCGGCCTTGCAGCCATCGTAATCGGCACAACAGTTATTTCCAAGCTTACAAGCAATTTTGCTTTAACTCTTACAGGTACAGTTATAGGCGCTATTGTTTACTTCTCAATCTATCAGTTTGTAGTAAACCTTAACGTAGACTCCAACCTTCTTAAGATGCTTTCAGCAGTAGTAGTATTTATCTTCCTTGCAGCTCCTTATGTAAAGAAGAACTATTTCCATAATATTAAATTTAAGAAAAAGGTAGCAGAGGTTGCCTCTAGCGTGGAAGGAGGTAAGGATAATGCTTGAAATTAAAAACGTATCTAAAACCTTTAATCCCGGCACAGTAAATGCTAAAACAGCCTTAAGCGGACTTAATCTTGTTCTTGAGGACGGCGATTTTGTAACCGTAATCGGTGGTAACGGTGCAGGTAAGTCTACAATGCTTAACGCAATTGCAGGCACATGGCACGTTGACGAGGGCTCTATTATCATCGACGGTGAGGATGTAACCAATATGCCCGAATATAAGAGAGCTAAGCTTCTTGGCAGAGTATTCCAGGACCCTATGATGGGTACAGCTGCAGGAATGCAGATTGACGAAAACCTTGCTATCGCTTCAAGAAGAGGTAAAAGACACTCTCTTCGTTGGGGTGTAACTAAGGAGGAAAGAGAGGAGTACAGAAAGCTTCTTACCCCCTTAGGACTTGGACTTGAGGACAGACTTACATCAAAGGTAGGACTTCTTTCCGGCGGTCAGCGTCAGGCAGTTACGCTTCTTATGGCTTCACTTAATAAGCCAAAGCTTCTTCTCCTTGATGAGCATACAGCAGCTCTTGACCCTAAGACAGCAGCTAAGGTGCTTGAAATCACCGATAAGATAGTAACAGAAAACAAGCTTACAACCCTTATGATTACACATAATATGAGAGATGCCATCAAGCACGGTAACCGTCTTATTATGATGCACGAGGGACACATTATTATTGATGTAAAGGGTGAAGAGAAGAAGAACCTTACAGTTGAGGACCTTCTTGAAATGTTCACCAAGGCAAGCGGTAACGAATTTGCCAATGACAGAGCAAGGCTTGCAAAATAATATACACAAAAAGCACACTTCAGCCGAAGTGTGCATTCTTTTTATTTCTTCATTTCTATAAGG
>JAFTHF010000034.1 GCA_017457545.1 Clostridia bacterium | reverse complement strand
TTTTAAGGTTGTCACCATTCTTATCTATAAGCTCACAGGGGAGGAATACAAAGCCGTCAAGTCCAAGCTCATATCTCCTATTAAGAAGCTGTGTAAGCTTACCGGGGAAGGTATTTGCGGGACGGTCAGTAATCTTATCCTCAGCGCTGAAGGTAATGCCTGCCTCTGTTGTGTTTGATACAACAAAACGGAAATCCTTGTTTTCAGCCAATTTCATATAGCTGTCAAAATCATCATAGGGCATAACGCAACGGGAAATAACGTCAATCTTCTTTACGTCCACTCCCTCAACACCACGGCAAAGATGTGTATAAACACAGCCCTGAGCGCTAAGCATATCACAAAGTCCGTCCTTGATAGGCTGAACCACGACTACGCTACCGCTAAACTCTGTATTTTCATTTACATGCTGAAGCATCCAATCTACAAAGCCACGAAGGAATCCACCTTCACCAAACTGAATTACCTTTTCTGATCTCATTATACTATTTCTCCTTTAGATAGTTATTTCATACTTTTACATTTTAATTATATCACGTAATTTGCAGGTATTCAATTATTTTTGTATAAAAAAAGAGATTTACGCATGCGTAAATCTCTCATTTATTAAATTAATTACTGAGCTGCATCAACAATGATGGAGAAATCCTTTGCCTTAAGAGATGCGCCGCCGATAAGACCACCGTCTACATTCTCCTTGGAAAGAAGCTCTGCTGCGTTAGCTGCGTTCATAGATCCACCGTACTGAATAATAATCTTTTCAGCTGCTTCCTTGCTGTAGATCTTAGCGATTGTGTTACGGATAACACCGCTTGTTTCGTCTGCCTGCTCAGGTGTTGCAGTAAGACCTGTTCCGCTAGCCCATACAGGCTCGTATGCGATGATTACGTTTGCAAGCTGCTCCTCTGTAATATCCTTAAGGTCAAGCTTAGTCTGCATAGAAACGATTTCGTCTGTAATGCCGTTAACTCTTTCTTCCTTGACCTCACCAAGGCAAAGAAGAACCTTAAGACCAGCCTCTAATGCTGCCTTTGTACGAAGGTTAACTGTTTCGTCTGTTTCGCCAAAGTACTGTCTTCTTTCGCTGTGACCGATGATTACATAGTCAACACCGCATTCCTTAAGCATTTCAGCAGAGATTTCACCTGTGTATGCGCCCTTGGGAGCAAAGTGAACGTTCTCAGCGCCGATCTTGATGTTGCTGCCCTTAGCTGCTTCCTGTGCTGCGTGAATGTCAACATAAGGAACGCAGAAGATAATATCGCAATTATCCTTGCCGGCTACGAGGGGCTTTGTCTCCTCAATAAGTGCCTTAGCCTGTGAGGGAGTCATATTCATTTTCCAGTTGCCTGCTATAACTTTTCTTCTCATAATAATTCTCCTTTTCTTAGTAAATTGCGATTGCGAGATTATCGCAATCGCAAATAGTTTACTTTAAAATTATTCCTTGTCCATAAGGCAAGCAATACCGGGAAGCTCCTTACCCTCAAGGAATTCGAGAGATGCACCGCCACCTGTGGAGATGTGAGTCATTCTGTCAGCATAGCCAAGCTTTTCAACTGCTGCAGCAGAGTCACCACCACCGATAATGGAGATTGCGCCGCTTTCAGCAACTGCCTCAGCAACTGCCTCTGTACCTGAAGCGAAGCTCTTCCATTCGGAAACGCCCATAGGACCGTTCCATACTACTGTGCCTGCGCCCTTGATAGCCTCTGCAAAGAGAGCCTGTGTCTTAGGACCGATATCAAGACCCATCCAGCCTTCAGGGAATGCGCTGGAGTCGCAGTACATGGATTCTGTATTTTCATCATATTCCTTACCAAGCTTATTATCAACAGGGAGAAGGAACTTAACGCCCTTAGCAGCTGCCTTTTCCATCATTTCCTTAGCAAGCTCAACCTTATCATCCTCGCAGAGAGATGTACCAACGTTGTAGCCCATGGACTTGAAGAATGTATAAGCCATACCGCCACCGATGATAAGTGTATCAACCTTTTCGATAAGGTTTTCAATTACGCCGATCTTATCGGAAACCTTAGCACCGCCAAGAATAGCAACGAAGGGACGTGCAGGATCTGCAAGAGCCTTACCCATAATGCCGATTTCCTTCTGAATGAGGTAACCGCATACTGCAGGACGGTAGTCTGCAACGCCTGCTGTTGTAGCATGTGCACGGTGTGCTGTACCGAATGCGTCATTTACATAAATGTCGCAGTACTCGGAAAGCTCCTTAGCGAACTCAGGATTGTTCTTTGTTTCTCTAGCGTCAAAGCGAACGTTCTCAAGAAGAACTGCCTCGCCTTCCTTAAGAGCTGCAACCTTAGCCTTAGCATCAGCGCCTACGATATCCTCAGCAAATGTAACCTTGCCATCAAGGAGCTCGTTAAGTCTGTCAGCAACGGGCTTAAGTGTAAGCTTCTTCTTATCATCCTTAAGTGCCTTAGCAAGATACTCTGCCTTAGCTGCTGCCTGCTGTTCTACAGGAAGCTCTTCAACCTTCTTCTTTTCCTTCTTTGTAAGACCAAAGCCCTCTGTAAAGATGCTGTGGGGCTTACCCATATGGGAGCAAAGGATAACCTTAGCGCCGTTGTCAAGAAGATACTTGATTGTAGGAAGCGCACCGATGATTCTCTTATCACTTGTGATAACGCCATCCTTGAGGGGAACGTTAAAGTCGCATCTTACAAGAACTCTCTTGCCGGCAACATTAACATCTTCAATTGTTTTCTTGTTGTAAGTCATAATTTATATCTCCCATTTTTTATTTTTTCCACACTATAATATAACACACTTTTATGTCTTATTCAACTGTTTTTGTGTAAATTTTTTTATGAAACTATAATTTTAATTAAATTATAGCCCAAAACAAGAACACCAAGCACTATACGGTACCAGCCAAAGGACTCAAAGCTGTGCTTTCTTACAAAGCTCATTAAGAACTTGATTACCACAAGGGACACAATAAAGGCTGTAAGAGTGCCTACGATAAGAACGATTATCTCAGTTGAGGTAAGGGCAACGCCAACCTTTACAATATACTTAAGTGTTTTGTAAAGCGATGCGCCAAGCATTACAGGTACTGCAAGGAAGAATGAAAACTCTGCAGCTGCACTTCTTGATACTCCAACCATTGACGCACCGAGAATTGTAGAGCCTGAGCGTGATGTGCCGGGGATTATGGATAAAACCTGGAAGCAGCCGATTTCAAGGGCTGTCACAGCATCAATATCGTAAACATCGTTGCATTTCATTTCTCTGTTCTTGTTACGTCTTTCAATAATGATAAAGAGGATACCGTAGAATACAAGGGCAACTGCAACAGATACATAGTTATAAAACTTTTCCTGGAACCAATCGTCAAGCAAAAGACCGATTATAGCTGCGGGAAGAACTGCAATAATTACTCTGAACCAGAGTGTCCATGTCTTTTTCTTCATTTCCGCATCCTTTTTTCTTGAAAAGGGATTAAGCTTATCGAAGAAAAGAATAAGAACAGCTAAAATTGAGCCAAACTGAATAACCACCTCAAAAAGCTCAAAGAAGGCTTCACTTACATCAAGCTTTATAAACTCGTTTACAAGAATCATATGTCCTGTACTGGACACAGGAAGCCATTCTGTAATTCCCTGTACGATTCCAATAAAAATCGCCTTTAAAATTTCAATAAAAGTTTCCATAATTACCTCTCTCCGGAGCGAAGTATATCTCCGGCCTTAACCTCAAAGGGTACCTTCATTTTAAACAGCATATAGGGGTGAGGCGCTGACGGGATTTTTTCACCCTTTTCGTTATAGAAATCCTCTGCTACAAAGCCACGTCCGCATTTACCGGGGCTTATAAGCTCTACATACTCGCCCTCACAAACCTTGTTTTTCTGCATAAACCAGGCATAGCCCTCCTCATCCTTTTCGCTTTTAGCGACACAGAGGTAGGCTTTTTCACGTAAATAGCCTGCGCTGCTTACTACCTGAGGATTTTTCATAGGGTCATCAAAGAAGAAGCCTGTGGCATATTCTCTGTGACTTACGCTTTCAAGCTCACGAAGCCAATTTTCGTTGTATTTATATTCCTGTGGGTTCTTAAGATATTCGTCTATTGCCATACGGTAGGTGTTGGCACAGATTGATGTGTAGTATGCACTCTTCATTCTGCCCTCAATCTTAAAGCTGTCAATTCCACTTTCCATAAGGGCAGGAATATGCTCTATCATACACATATCCTTAGAGGACATTACGTATGAGCCCTCCTTGTATTCCTCAAGGGACAAAACGTCCTCAGGACGCTTCTCCTCTGCAAATTCAATGGGACAAGCATTATTATAATTCCATCTGCATGGCTGCGCGCAGGCGCCACGGTTTGCATCTCTGCCTGTATAATAGTTTGAAAGAAGACATCTGCCACTGTATGAAATACACATAGAACCGTGAATAAAGCATTCTATTTCAAGAGTGGGTGGGGTATTTCTGCGAATTTCGTTTATCTCATCAAGTGAAAGCTCTCTTGCAAGAACTACACGCTTAGCACCCATTTTGTGCCAGGCTGTAGCAGCAGCTGCAGAAACTATACTTGCCTGAGTAGATATGTGAATTTCCATATTGGGTATAAGCTCTCTTGCAAGAGTAAACACACCAAGGTCGGAAATTATAAGGGCATCTACACCGATTTTGTCAAGCTTTTTCAGATACGTAGGCAAAATTTCATACTCTTTTGTATGAGGCATGGTGTTTACTGTAACATAAACTCGCACATTTCTTTCATGGGCATATACTACCGCCTCAGAAAGCTCATCAAGAGTAAAATTGTCGGCAGCGGCACGCATACCAAACATATCAGATGCAAGGTATACTGCGTCAGCGCCGTATAAAATAGCAGACTTCATTTTCTCAAAGTTGCCTGCAGGACAAAGTAATTCCTTCATTTTTCACCTTTCTTACTGCTTAAGAGTCATAAATTTCTTGACACCGCCACGGTTAAGGTGTCTGTGGATAATGTAGCAAATTACTGCGTTTATTACTGTTGTTATAAGTGCGCCAAGGATAAAGTTGATAATGGAAAGCGCAAAGGTAATGCCAATTACTATCATGGACCAAAGCATACCTCCAAACATAGCACCGAATACTGCAAAGCCCTGCTTTACCGCTATGTTTTCGTTCTGCCAATCGAATTTTGGGAAATGTAAGCCAAGAAGCATACCGAAATACGCAGTAAAGGCTACAAAGGATGCTGTACCGATAATAAGCAAAATTGTATTCACAACCGAAAGCTTAAGAGCTATGCCGAGAATTACTGAGCAAATTACGGTGGAGGGCGCACGTATTATCATATGAGTAGTTACCTTTGCAAGCAGCACGCTTGCAGGATTTACGGGCAAGGATTGAAGAATCCAAAGATTCTTATCCTCAAGAGAAATTGACGGTGCTGATATCATATTCATAGATGAGCCGAATACTACTATCGCATAGGCGATAACAGGCACCATTTTAGCTACTATAGGGTCAACTGAGGTAAGCTCAGCAACTAGGTCGGCACCTACCAAAGCAATAAGGACAGTAAATAGAACGCTCATAATAACACCCATACCGCTGTTAAGGATATAGGCTGACGATGTAAAGAAGCGATTAAGCTCCTTTTTTACAAGAGTTTTAAACACTCCCTCGGCCTTTTCCGCCTTTTCCTTATAAACAACCTTTGCAATTCCACGCTTGGTTGTAAGGATTTTTACAAAGCTTCTGTTGAGTAAATAATAGGCTAAAAGTGCGGGAATCGCACAGCTGAGAACGAAGAATAAAAGGTAAAGCGCATCGCCGTACGCCATTGCTCTTGCGCCCCAACCGATAATTGGAGCATTTAAGAAGCCTGACATATCTATTTCTTCGATTTCGCCTGATCCTGCGGAAAATCCAAGTGAGTACATAGCTACCATATAAACACCGAAGAAAAGAATAAACATAATAACCGTAACAAGAGTTTTATTCTTAAGCTTAGATGCCACAAGAGAGATTATCCATGCAATAAGTGACGCTATTGCCAGGGTTAAAAACGGAAGCAACAGATACACTAAAAGTGAGAATACAAAGCCAAGAAATGTAAAGCCGATAAATACGCCGTAGCCTACCATTGCAGGAATCATAATAAGGGATTCCAAGCCAAGATTGATTATAAGCAAGAAAACAAGTCTTGATGTAAAGATGTATTTTGGCTCAATAGGCATTGAAAGCAGCAGCTCATTATCCTTGGAATCGAAAATCTGTGTTTTGGTGGGGAAAATACTGCCTACCATACAAAGACCCAAGGAAATAAGAATTGCAAGGGCAAAGGGTGCAAAAATCTGGTCTGTACCTGCCACCGCAGAGGACAGTCCCATAAAGAGCATAAACATAGCACCTGCCATATAAACAAGAAGAAAAGCAAAAAGACAAATAAGGGCTATCTTACCTGCTTTTGAATTGCTTCTTTTGTTTTTCTTGTTCTCTGTCATGGAGGCAAAGAACATATCAAAGCGAGTCTTTAAAAGAAGCTTAAACATTAGTATCCTCCAATTCAAGGACTACACTCTCAAGCGATTCATCACCCTTGATTTCCTCCATAGAGCCGGAACGGATAAGCTTACCACCCTTGATAATAGCAATCTTATCGCATATCTTCTCTGCCACATCAAGAACGTGTGTTGAGAAGAAGATTGCGCCACCGTTATCGCAAATCTGCTTCATTTCTTCTTTAAGTAAGAATGTGGCCTTTGGGTCAAGTCCTACAAAGGGCTCATCCATAATAAGCACCTTGGGATTGTGAATAAGGGCAGAAATAATTGCAAGCTTCTGCTTCATACCGTGGGAATATGAGGAAATAGGCTGTGCCAAATCCTTTGTAATCTCAAACATATCTCCGTATTTTTTAATTCTCTCAAATCTGTCCTCCTTGCTTACGCCAAAAACGTTAGCAATAAAGTTAAGATACTTAATGCCTGACATAAAATCGTAAAGGTCAGGGTTATCGGGAAGATATGCAATCTTCTTTTTACATTCAATGGGATTATCCTTTATGGACACTCCGTCCACAAAAATCTCTCCGCTGTCAAAATTAAGAAGTCCACAGATTGACTTTATTGTAGTAGTCTTACCGGCACCGTTGTGACCGATAAAGGCATACATCTCCCCTGCTCCGATATGAAGAGTAAGGTTGTCAACTGCCTTCTTTTCGCCATAAGTTTTTGTTAAATTTCTGATATCAATCATTGTAGCCTCCTACAAAACATACTTATTTATTATATTCTATCATATATGATTTTTAAAGTCAATATTTAGAAATAAACAAAAAGACGACTCTTGCGAGTCGCCTTTTTATTTAGTAAGAATAAATTACTTGTAAAGCTCAGTAAATCTTGTAAGTCTTTCGTACTTAGCCTTAGCAGTAGCCTCAGCCTTTTCAAAGAGCTCATTAGCACGCTCGGGGTTGGATGCAGCGAGACGGCTGTAACGGTTTTCACTCTTGATAAAGTCAATGTAAGAACCTGTGGGCTCCTTGGAGTCAAGTGAGAAGGGATTCTTGCCCTCTGCCTTGAGTGCAGGATTGTATCTGAACATCTGCCAGTAGCCTGCTTCAACTGCTCTCTTCATTTCGAGCTGGCAGTTCTGCATTGTGCCCTTAATACCGTGCATTTCACAAGGTGCATAGCCGATAACGATTGAAGGACCGTTGTAAGCCTCAGCCTCTGTAAGAGC
>JAFTHF010000278.1 GCA_017457545.1 Clostridia bacterium | reverse complement strand
TTTTGGACGGCACGAACACAAATACGGAGTATCAGTACGCACTGTATGATGAAAACGTAAAAGTCGGTGACACGGTTGTGGTAAAAACCGGGCATCACGGCTTTGCTTTGGCTGAGGTGGCCGCTATCAGTGATGAAGGCCTTGACCTTATCAAGCACGGCAGAGAAATTGTAAGTGCCGTTGACTTCACGGGATATAACGCAAGACGTGAAAAAGCAGAGCGTCTGCTTCAGTTGAAGGCTGCTATGGACGCTAAGGTTCGTGATCTCCAGCAGGTAGCTGTGTATGAAATGTTCGCAGAAAAAGACTCCTCCATGAAGGAGCTGCTTACTGAGTATCAGAGCCTCCTGTCAAAGTAAGGTGGCTGTAATATGCACAGACTGAATATCGACCTTGAAACGTATTCCAGTGTTGACATAAAGAAGGCTGGCGCTCAGGCTTACATAAGAAGCCCTGACTTTGAGATCCTGCTGTTTGGTTATAGCATTGACGGCGCAGAGCCGGTAGTCATTGACTTGGCCTGCGGTGAGAAAATCCCCTTTTATGTGATAGAGGCGATATATAGTCCTGAGTACACGAAACACGCTTACAACGCTCCATTTGAGTGGGGCTGTCTGAGTAAGTATTTTGACTGTAAACTTCCCCCGTCACAGTGGAGGGACACAATGCTCCACGGCCTCTATTGCGGCTATACAGCAGGCTTAGGGCCTACAGGACGGGCTTTAGGACTTCCTGAGGATAAGCAGAAGTCCAACACGGGAAAAGCGCTTATACGCTATTTCTGCGTCCCTTGTAAGCCCACAAAGACCAACGGCTTTAGAACTCGCAACCTTCCGCACCATGATCCTGAGAGGTGGCGGCTCTTCAAAGAGTACAACAAGCAGGACGTGGTAGCGGAAATGGAAATAGGTGATAAGCTCTCAGCGTTTCCTGTTCCTGACTTCGTTCAGAAGCAGTGGGAAACTGACCTACTTATCAATGACAGAGGTGTGGCCGTTGACATGGAATTTGTACACGGCGCTCTTGAGCTGGGCGAAACTGTCAGCACCTCTCTCAAAGAGGAGGCTATTCAGCTCACCGGGCTGTATAACCCTAACAGCGTCAAGCAGCTTGCACAGTGGCTTGAAGCGGAAACAGGTGAGGAAGTAGTCAACCTCAGAAAAGAAACCGTTGCACAGCTTCTTGGCCGTGACAGTAACAGCGATACGGTAAGCCGTATGCTTGCTATCCGTCAGGAGCTAGGAAAAACATCTACCAAAAAGTATAACGCCATTCAGACGTGCGTATGCCCGGACGGGCGTGTTAGAGGGCTTCTTCAATACTACGGTGCTAACCGTACAGGGCGCTGGGCTGGGCGATTGGTGCAGGTACAGAATCTGCCACGAACCTACACAGAGCCGCTTGACCTTGCACGTCAGTTAGTGAAATCCCGTAACCTTGACGGTATCAAGGTGGTTTACGGAAACGTGAACGATACGCTCTCTCAGCTTATCCGTACGGCGCTGGTAGCGCCTGAAGGCCACGTCCTCATTGACGCTGACTTCTCGGCTATTGAAGCCCGTGTAATATCGTGGCTTGCAGATCAGGAGTGGCGGCTTGAGGTTTTCCGCACTCACGGAAAGATCTATGAGGCCTCTGCTTCTCAGATGTTTGGTGTGCCGCTTGAGCGTATCAAAAAAGGAAACCCTGAGTATGAGCTTAGGCAGCGTGGCAAGGTGGCAGAGCTGGCGCTTGGCTATCAAGGCAGCGTGTCTGCCATGAGAGCTATGGACACAGGCCACCAGCTTGACAACCTCTCTGATGATGAAGTCAAGGACATTGTAAACCGCTGGCGTGACACTAACCCTAAAATCCGTGATTTGTGGTACGCCTTTGACAGTGCCGCTATTGAGGTAATTCAAAACGGTGGCTCTGTAAGCGTTAGAGGCTGTACCCTTGCCAGAGAGTACGACTATAAACAAAACCGCATTTGTCTATCCATTCAGCTCCCCTCCGGCAGAAAACTGTTCTACGTTGATCCTGCCATAGGTGAGAATCGCTGGGGAAACCCGTCTATCACCTATATGGGCCTGAACGATAAAAACAAGTGGGGACGCATTGAAACCTATGGCGGTAAGCTGGTGGAGAACTGCGTACAGGCTATTGCACGTGACTGTCTGGCTCAGGCAATAGAACACTTGGAAGATGCAGGCTTTCCTGTTGTATTCCACGTTCATGACGAGGTGGTTATAGATATAGCCCCTTATGCAGACCATGACACAATGCTTAAAACCGTTGTGCAGATCATGGCACAACCTATCCCGTGGGCGCAG
>JAFTHF010000277.1 GCA_017457545.1 Clostridia bacterium | reverse complement strand
TTTCTTATTTGGTATATTGCAACCTATTCTGCCAATCCCTTTTACGGTACATATCAGACAAAGGAGCTTGGATTTAGCCTTACCTTTGTTTCGATTCTTAGTATTGTGTCAGCTGTTGCCCGTGTAGGTGCATCAATTCTGTTAGGCGCCTATGCAGATAAACGCTCCTTTGCTAAAATGATAAGAATTTGCTTTGGAATTGCAGCACTTGCATTTTTGTGTAATGTATTTTGTGTACCGTCAAACGGAAAAATTATGTTTACCGCATACAGAATTTTATATTCTATCGCTATGGGTGGAATAAACAGCGCCCTTATTAACCTTTGCTACGACTACGTTTCCACCGAAAAGCGTGTACACGCTCTTGCATTAACTCAGGCACTTGCAGGACTTGCAGGCTTCTTATCAACCCTTGCTTCAAGCTTGATTGTGGACAAAATTCAAACAAACGGTAATAAAATTTTCGGTATTTCCGCATATGCACAGCAGTTTATGTCCCTTGTAGCATTTCTCCTTACCGTTATAGTAATCGTGTATGTGAGTATTGCTCTTGTGAAAAATGGCAGAGTGGTTAAAAAGTCCTTTGCTGATTAAAATAAATTATTGACAATAAGAATTGCTTGTTGTATAATATAAATGAAAATAAATTTATAAGGAGAATAAAAATGAGTAAATACGCAGGTACAAAAACCGAAAAGAATCTTGAGGCTGCATTTGCAGGTGAATCTCAGGCTAGAAACAAATATACATATTTTGCATCCGTAGCTAAAAAGGAAGGCTATGAGCAGATTTCAGCTCTTTTCTTAAAGACAGCAGAAAATGAGAAGGAGCATGCTAAGCTGTGGTTCAAGGAGCTTCAGGGTATCGGTGATACCGCTGCTAACCTTGCTGCAGCTGCAGACGGCGAAAATTACGAGTGGACAGATATGTATGAGACCTTTGCTAAGGAAGCAGAGGAGGAGGGCTTTAAGGAGCTTGCAATCAAGTTCAGACTTGTAGCCGCACTTGAAAAGCATCACGAGGAGCGCTACCGTGCCCTACTTAAGAACGTCGAAATGGCAGAGGTGTTTGCTAGGAGTGAGGTTAAGGTTTGGGAATGCCGTAACTGTGGTCATATCGTAGTTGGTACAAAGGCTCCAGAAATGTGTCCCACATGCGCACACCCCAAGAGCTATTTTGAAATCCACGCAGAAAACTATTGATTATAGGTAAGGCCGAGTCGATACTCGGCTTTACTGATTATTTAGAGGAGAAGATATGTTATCAGGACCCGTTATATTCGGTATAATCCATATGTATGGCTTAATGATTGGTATAGGCCTTGCAATCGGATTTGCAATTCTTGCAATTTTCTTCAAGAAAAAGGGAATAGACGATAAATTTGCCGATTTTGTTTTTATGAACGGAGTAGTTTCCGTTTTACTTGGCTTTTTGTCAGCAGCACTTTTTCAGGCATTTTACAACTATATAGAAAATCCGGACAAGGGCTTTAATTTCGGTAGTGGAATGACCTTCCTTGGTGGTCTTATAGGTGGTGTAGTTTGCTTTCTTGTTATCTATTTCATTATGTACAAGAGATACGAAACACGCCTTTATGAAGCGCTTTCAATAATCCCCTGTACTATTGTAATTGCACATGGCTTTGGCAGAATAGGCTGCTTCTTTGCAGGCTGCTGCTACGGTATACCTACCGACAGCTTTTTAGGAGTAAAATTCCCCGGTCATAGCACAGCTGTTCATCCCACCATGCTTTATGAGGCTGCATTCCTTTTCTTGCTCTTCGGAGTGTTCACGTTCTTACTCTTTAAGTTCAATTTCAGACACAATATGAGCTTGTATCTGGTTGCATACGGTATATTCAGATTCTTGATTGAATTTATAAGAGGCGACCACAGGGGCGAGCTTTTAGGCTTTATTTCACCCTCACAGACTTGGTCTGCACTTATGGTATTGCTTGGAGTAGGACTTTACTTCCTTGTAGAATATTTGTACAAGAAAAAAGCAGAAAGAGAAAAGACAAACGAATAAAAAAACGCTGACACATGTCAGCGTTTTTTACTTGTTAAATATTTATAATTCCCATCTACATTTATGTATATCGACTTCGGAGCATATAAAATGACAAAATCCGTTGACTTTACGATTATAATATGATATAATATACTAAATATTTATGACCTTCTGCGAGAAATACTATAAGGCCAATTTGTATATGTAGAAAATCGAGAGAGGATTACTATGGATATTTCTAAACAAGTATTTAACGCTGTTGCAAAAAAGTTTTGCATCAACGGCGAAATCTTAGACATAACACCGATGACAAGCGGTAATATAAATAGAACATTCAAGGTTACGGTAAACGGTGTAAACGGCGAGGAAATGTACGTTTTCCAGCGCATTAATACTTTTGTATTTAAGCAGCCTACATATATTATGAGTAATATCGGTTACGTTACTGGATTTATTGCAGATAAGCTTAAAAAGAACAATTTAAGCGATGATCAGGTTCTTCATTTTCTTAATACAGATGAGGGAATAAATTATTTCGATGGTGAAGATGGCTTTTGGCGAGTATATATTTATGTTCCCAACAGCTATACAGTCAATATGAGTGATAATCTTGATAAGATTAGATCCTCAGGTAAGGCATTTGGTAATTTCCAGAATATGCTTTCGGATTTCGATGCCTCAAAGCTCTATGAAACAATTCCCAATTTCCATAATACCCGTGCACGTATTGAGAATTTTCTCAAAAACGTAGAAAAGGATGAATGTGGCAGGGTGGCTGAGGTTGAAAATGAGCTTGCACAGATGGAAATGTTTTATCCATTGGCTATCAAACTTAATGAAATGGTTGACGCAGGTGAGCTTCCTAAGAGAGTAACTCATAACGATACAAAGATCAATAACGTGCTTTTTGACATTACAACAGATGAAGCAAAGACAGTTATTGATTTAGATACTGTAATGCCTGGTCTTGTGGCTCACGATTTTGGTGATTCCATCAGATTTGGTGCTAATACCGCTGCTGAGGATGAGCCTGATCTTTCTAAGGTGAGCCTTGACATCGATAGATTCAGGGCATATACTGAGGGATTTCTTAGTCAGGTTGGCACATCACTCACTGAAAATGAAATAAAAACATTAGCTCTAGGCGCATTTACTATGACCTTTGAGCTTGTGGTAAGGTTCCTTGATGATTACATAACAGGTGATAAGTATTTTAAAACCCTATATCCCGGTCACAATCTTGTACGTACCCGTTGCCAGCTTGAGCTTGCTAAGGATATGTACAGAAAAATGAATGAAATGAATAAAATTGTATCTGAAATTTCAGGTATAAGCTTTTAAGGAGAAAGTATGAAAGGCATAATGGCTATTAAGGGACATGCTAGGCGTGTGGTTCTCGCTGCATTTGACATCCTTACATATATTATAATAACCGCTTTATATCTTGGTATAGACTATCTTTTCTTGAATGATGCCATAACACATGTTGGAGATTATGTAATTAATGCAATTGTATTACTTGTGCTTATAAGCGCATTCAGAACAATTTTTCGTGCGTATACTAACGTGTGGAGATATACCAATACAGGTGCATATCTAAATCTTGTAATAAGCGATATTGCAGGCGCAGTTGTTGCTTGGATGATTGTATATTTTACCATTGATAAAAATGTAACAAACCATTTTCTTGCTGTTGCAAGCCTTAATCTCATTGTAGGCTTGACTGCAAGATTTGCATATCGTATATGGTATAAGAGAACCAACAATTCCGACACAAGTAATAATCATAAAATTCCTGTTGCAATTGTAGGCGCAGGTCAGATTGGCGCCTTGCTGGCAAATGAGCTTTCAAGTAACAAAAACTCAAGATACAGACCTGTATTCTTTATTGACAGAGATACTACAAAAATGGGAAGCTATGTTTCCGGTCTTAAGGTTTATCCTGAAAATGATCAGATAATTGATTTTATTAAGTCTCAGCCAATAAGTGAAATATTTATTGCTCTTACAGGTCTTGACAGTGAAACACTTTCACATCTTTATCAATTTTACAGTAAGACAAAATGCCGTCTTAAGCTTTATGAAACACCTGTTAAGGAAATTGAGGGTAATGAGGATATTAGCCCTCGCAGAACTATCCGTGATTTCCAGATTGAGGACTTGCTGTTCAGAAGACGTGTAGATGTTGTAAACAGAAAAACACTTGAATATTATAGCAACAAAACAATTCTTATCACAGGTGGTGGTGGATCTATCGGTAGTGAGATTTGCCGTCAGATTGCAAAGTGTCACCCCAAAAAGCTTATTATTTTTGATATTTACGAAAATAACGCATATGAAATTCAACAAGAGCTTATAAGAAAGTACGGCAACCGACTTGATCTATGCGTTGAAATCGGTTCCGTTCGTGACAGAGTTCGTCTTGATAGTGTATTCAGCGAATATAAGCCTAATATTGTTTTCCATGCTGCAGCACATAAGCATGTTCC
>JAFTHF010000276.1 GCA_017457545.1 Clostridia bacterium | reverse complement strand
TCTTGAGCGTCCTTACGGCATTATCCCCAACTATCACGGTGAGGATGTAGGCGTTGCCACTCTTAAAATGCTTAAGCTTTATAAGGAAATGGCAAAGCTTGACAGTATAACCGCAAAGCGAGAGAGGGTTGACTGGGAGGATGTATACAGCGTATATGGTGAAATGGCTGAGGATGTAAGAAAATTAAACACTCCCTCCACCGTAACCGATGCAATAGACCCACGTGATCTGGAAAATAAGTGGGATAAAATCAGAAAAATTATAGACAAATTGCCTGATTACGAAAGAGTATATGACGCAATGAAGCGTGCAGGCTGTAAAACTACTCTTGAGGAAATAGGAAAAAGTCAGGAATTTTATAATAAGTGCGTAAAGTATTCGCCGTATATGAGACGCAGAATAACATTTTTGCGCCTTAAGGATATGATAAACGAGATGGAGTCAATGCTATGATTTATGATTCTTTATGTGAGCTTGTAGGCAATACGCCTATGCTCAGAGCAAGGAATTTTGAAAAAAGCGAAAATATAGAAGCAGAGCTTCTTTGTAAGCTTGAATATTTTAATCCTGCAGGGTCTGTTAAGGACAGAGTTGCCAAGGAAATTATCGAAGAGGCAGAAAGAAAAGGAACGCTGAGAAAGGGTGGCACTATAATCGAGTCTACCTCAGGTAATACCGGTATAGGTCTTGCAGCAATTGCTACAGCAAAGGGATACAAGTGTATTATTGTAATGCCTGATACTATGTCTATGGAACGTCGCTATCTTATGAAGGCATACGGGGCAGAGCTTGTGCTTACAGACGGCGCTCTCGGTATGAAGGGTGCAAACGAAAAGGCTGCGGAGCTTGCAAAAACCATTGATGGAGCATTCCTTGCATCACAGTTTACCAATAGAGCAAATCCTATGGCTCACGAAAAAACAACAGGACCTGAAATTTGGGAAAACACCGAGGGACGTGTGGATATTTTCGTTGCTTGTATAGGAACAGGCGGTACTATTAGCGGTACGGGAAGCTACTTAAAAAGCAAGAATCACGATATTCAAATTGTGGGCGTTGAGCCTTATTCCTCACCCTTGCTTACAAAGGGAGTTTCGGGAGCTCATAAAATTCAGGGAATAGGTGCAAACTTTGTGCCCGACACCCTTGATAAGACCGTTTATGACGAAATAATCACGGTCACCGATGAGGACGCATATGAATATGCAAGACGCTTTGTAAAATGTGAGGGCGCTTTAGTTGGTATTTCTTCTGGTGCATCGCTTTCTAGTGCAGTCACTCTTGCTCAAAGAGAAGAAAACAAGGGTAAGAGAATAGTAGTTCTTCTTCCCGACTCCGGCGAACGCTATCTTTCAACACCGGGATTTATAGAATAAAATCAAGACCGCAAATTAACTTGCGGTCTTTTTTCTTATTTCTATTGAATTTTGTTTTATAATGTGCTAATATACCTTTTGTATTTTATCAAAGGAGAATGCCTCCATCTTAGAGGGAGGGGGACCGCTTATGCGGTGGAAGGAGTTAAAATGAAAGAGCAGAACAGCTTTTTAACAGGCATAAAAGACGGTATTCCAATTTGCCTTGGTTACCTTTCCGTTTCCTTTGCCTTTGGTATATTTTCAGTAGAGAATGGCCTTTCCATTTTAGAGGCACTTCTTATTTCAATGACATGTGTTACATCGGCAGGTCAGCTGGCAGGTGTACCGATTATTTGCGCAGGTGGCAGCTTTATTGAGCTTGCGGCTACTCAGTTGATAATCAATTTAAGATATTCGCTTATGTCCGTTTCTCTATCTCAAAAGCTGGGTAAAAGCGTAAAAATGGCAGACAGATTTTTAATTTCCTTTATTAATACAGATGAGGTATTTGCCGTTTCCTCAGGCAAGGGCGAAAATGTGGGTAAAAGATATATGTACGGTCTTATCCTGACACCCTATCTCGGTTGGAGCTTAGGCACTCTTTTCGGCGCCGTGGCGGGAAACATTTTACCTGCTATTGTAATTTCAGCCTTAGGCATCGCAATTTACGGTATGTTTATTGCTATTGTAATTCCTCAGGCAAAGCGTGAAAAATCCGTGGCACTTTGCGTAGCTACTGCAATTGCGCTTAGCTGTGCATTTACATATATCCCATTTATAAACAGACTTTCAAGTGGCTTTATAATTATTATCTGCTCCGTGGTATCAAGTGTGATTTTTGCTATTTTATCGCCACTCCCTCCGGAAAATTCACTAGAGGAGGTAGAGAACAATGACTGAAAACTTTCTTATTTATCTTCTTGTAATGGCAGGAGTTACTTATCTTGTTCGTATGCTTCCTATGGTACTTGT
>JAFTHF010000275.1 GCA_017457545.1 Clostridia bacterium | reverse complement strand
TCCGCAATTCGTGCTCTTTCAACTGCAGGACTTACTGTTACAATGATTAAAGATGTAACACCAATTCCTCACAACGGTTGTAGACCCCCCAAGCGCAGACGCGTTTAATTCTAATAGGAGGAATAGCATAATGGCAAGATATACAGGACCTTCATGCAAGCTTTGCCGTAGAGAAGGCACAAAGCTTTATCTTAAGGGTGAGCGTTGTCTCTCCGATAAGTGTGCATTCAACAGAAGAACTTCTGCTCCCGGTCAGCACGGTGCAGCTAAGAAGAAGCTTACTGAGTACGGTATGCAGTTGAGAGAAAAACAGAAGGCAAAAAGATATTATGGTGTTCTTGAGAAACAGTTCAAGAACTACTACGACATTGCAGATAACCAGGAAGGTATCGCAGGTGAAAACTTGCTCCGTCTTCTTGAAAGACGCTTTGACAATGTAGTTTATAGAATGGGACTTGCAAGCAGCCACAAGGAAGCTCGTCAGCTCGTGCTTCACGGCCACTTTACCATCAACGGTAAGAATGCAAACATCCCCTCTATCCTTGTTAAGCCTGGCGATGTAATCGCAGTTAAGGAAACAGATTCTGTTAAGATCAAGGAACTTCTCGAAAATATGGGCGATAGAATCGCTCCTAAGTGGCTTGAAGTAGACAAGAACGGTAGCGCTAAGGTTGTTGCTATGCCTGAGCGTGACGATATCGACTTCGAGTTCAACGAACAGCTCATCATCGAGCTTTATTCGAAATAATAGCTCTTTGTCCACTGTACTCCGCCGCATTTTGCGGTTGGAGCGCAATTGGGCTCGTAAGAGTATAGTGGAATCAATATTATGTAAATCAGAAAATCCTTCCAGTGTGGAAAAGAATCGAAAAATCATTGCATAAATTGAATTTAAGGAGGGTTATTAAAAATGATGATAGAAATTGAAAAGCCTAATATTACTTGTTTAGGTGAAAGCGATAACGGCAGCAAGGGTAGATTTGTTATTGAACCTCTTGAAAGAGGCTTTGGTACAACACTCGGTAACTCCTTAAGACGTGTGCTTTTAAGCTCACTTCCCGGATACGCAGTATCCAGCATTAAAATCAACGGCGCTCTTCATGAGATGGCTGTTGTTGAGGGCATTACAGAGGATGTAACAGAGATAGTTCTTAATGTTAAGGGAATTATTTCTAAAATCTATGGCGACGTTACAAAGACCGGTATAATTGACGTAGTAGGTCCTTGTGAGGTTACTGCCGGTGACATTAAACATGATGTAGATCTCGAAATCTTCAATCCTGACCTTCATATTGCAACTGTTTCTGAGGGCGCACACTTCTATATGGAGCTTGTGTTCGAGCGTGGCAGAGGCTATGTATCACAGGAAAAGAACAAGACAGACCATATAAAGAGCCAGCTTCCCATTCCTGTTGGAACAATCTTTACTGACTCTATTTATACACCTGTTTACAGTGTAAGCTACAATGTTGAAAACACACGTGTTGGCAGCATTTCTGACTACGATAAGCTTACAATTGATGTAGAGACTAACGGAACATTAACAGCAACTGAGGCAATTTCGCTTTCAGCCAAGGTACTCAACGATCATTTCACTTTGTTCGTAAACCTTTCTGATGAGGCTATGAACACTGAAACAATGATTGAACGTGAAGAAACAATCAAGGAAAAGGTTCTTGAGATGACCATTGAGGAACTTGACTTGTCAGTTCGTAGCTTCAACTGCTTGAAGCGTGCAGGAATTGACACAGTAGAAGACCTTATCAACCGTACAGAAGAGGATATGATTAAGGTTAAGAATCTCGGAAAGAAATCCCTCGAGGAAGTAATATTCAAGCTTCAATCGCTTGGTCTTGAACTCAGAAAAGAAGAAGACTAATAGTCCTGAGTTCTTATATAGAATCGCATAGGAGGAAATAACAATGCCCGGAACAAGAAAGCTTGGCAGAAAGACCGATCATAGAATCGCAATGCTTCGCGGAATGGTTACATTGCTTCTCGAAAAGGGTAGCATTGAAACAACTCTCGCAAGAGCTAAGGAGCTCCGTTGTGTAGCAGATGAAATGATTACACTTGGTAAGACCGATACACTCGCTTCACGTCGTGCAGCGCTTGCATACATCACAAAGAAGGATGTAGTAAAGAAGCTCTTTGATGAGCTCGCACCCAAGTACGCAGACAGAAACGGTGGTTATACACAGGTATATAAGCTCGGTCCCCGTCGCGGAGACGCTGCTGAAATGGCACTTATTAAGCTCGTTGACTAATTAACAGCTTAAAACATAATAAATAATAGGGTTGTCCACAAGACAACCCTTTTTATTTTTATCAAGCCATCCCCTTTGTTTTTGGGGAAGGTGTTAAGGTAATTGACGGATGAGGTGTAGTATAGCTGAAAAATTTAACAAAATATACCGAAAACTATTGACAAGCTTAATTATTTATGATAAAATCAAAAATCCCACCCCTATAAGGTGGGATTGGTTTTTCGAAGATGCCAAATACAAAATAAGGCATATTGACAAATATTTCAAAGTGTGTTATACTAAAAATGCCAAACAAAAACGAATAAAGCCTGTTAAGCGTGTGTATTTTATTTTATGATAAAATGCAGATGCTCTGTCTCTCATACGCTTATTTAGGCTATGCAGGTTTTTGTTTGGCGACAACGGGGCTATGCGTTTTTGTGCGCTAACTTACGTTGGCGCATTTTTATTTTTATTGCATTCGCTGAAGGAAATATACTGATTCTCACGTTGGTAGATTCCCCTCTTTTATACACAGGCTTAAGGGGAGGTGTTATCTTGAGCAAAAAAGAAAAAGACATTTCATTCAAAAATGTCATAGGTAATAATTTGAATATCTTAAAAATGATATTTAAATTTTCGCCTATGGCATTTCCAATCTATCTTCTCATATCTCTTATAAGAGTATGCGGATTCTTTATTTCGGGCACATATATACTTAATTATGTTGTAAGTGCATTTGAAACGAACAAAAAGTTTGACGAGCTAATCATTGGGATAATTGTGCTTGTAATAATAGCTCGCTTCTTTTCATTCTTTGGCACTATGATGAATTCTCTATGTGATCCTTATTTTGGTGCTAAAATTGAACGAGGAGTAAAGAGAGCTTTGTATGAAAAGTCCAGAGATGTAGAGCTTTCTTGCTATGAAAATCCACAGTTTTACGACAAATACGTAAAGGCTGCCGAGACTATTTATGATGA
>JAFTHF010000274.1 GCA_017457545.1 Clostridia bacterium | reverse complement strand
GCCATATCGTAAAGTCCGAGGAATGCGGACTCGGGAATCGGATAACTGTAATTTCCCATTTCCGATTTTATGGTATTTTCAAGCTCTATGAGCTGTCCTCGCTCCGAGTCATACTCTACCGTAACTATCAGGTCGCACTCAGGGATATACACGTTGACGTACGGTAGAAATTCATCGCCACCCGGGTCATCCGCAGGAGGCGGGTCGGAGCAGGATGCAAGAAGCAACAATGAAAATATGATTGCAAGGCACAGGTGAGCGAGCAATATCGGGCGATTGCTTTTTAGATTCTTATTAAGCTTCATCCGCAAGCTCCTCCCACGCTGCATAATAATATTCATAAGGGTCGGTATATTTTACCTCAGAGGATATAGGCAGTCCTGTCCTCAGCTCGTTATCAAACCAGCCGACAAAGACGTATCCCTCCCTCTCGGGATTTTCAAGCACAAGCGGCTCGCCTTCACGGACAAGCATAATTTCTTCCTTGCCAAGCTCGGTGATGACACATATATATCTATGCCTTTCCCAAACAGCGTAAAGCGTTGTGTCCTCGGTAAAGGTGGTAGAATCCTCTATCAGCTCTTTCGAATTCGGGTCAAGTGACCAGCCGACAAGCGTTCGCAAGGTTCCGCTAAGCTTGGGTAAGGATGAGGTTGAAAACCATTCGTAAGAGCAATGCTTGATACTTGTCTGTCTGAAGGTACCGTCGTTGTAATCAAGTATTATCTCCACATCGTATATCGGTTCGAATACAGGTGTGAAAACTATTGCTTTGTCACGGCTGAGAATCGTGCTATAGTTAGAATCATTAACAACAAAATAATTCGCCATAAGCTCGCCGTACTGATTGGTTGCCCAAAAGCCCCAAAAGGCGTTATATTTCCAACCTTGGAAAACGTAGCCCTCCTTTTCAAGAACGGGAAGGCGGTCAACTCCGAGTCTGTCACCGTATTTCACACTGGTGGGAAGTCCGTATGATGCAGGATCGGCTATTCCGCTATACGCAATCTTGATGCTTCCCCTGTCAAACTGTGCGTAGTAAATACCGCTATCAGTTCGGACACCTGTCCATTTTCCGTTAGCATCATAACACATCTGACCGCCGTAAGGCTCTGTAAAAAGTCCAAGGTAGTCGCTGTGGTATATGTAAGAGTCGAAGTTGTAATACTGAAATTCTTTTTTATAATAGTCGCTCTTTATTCCCTCGGCGGACAGAGTGATGCCATAGGTGTTATCAATAACCTTTCCCTCTGCGGAAAAGCAAGACTCGTCATTAGGCATTCTGAACTTTACGTTCGGGGCGTATGTAATCTCTCCGTCATAATTGCCGCCCTCAAAATCATCTCCGCCGGGCTCGTCTGTGGTATCCGAGTTATCGCAAGCGCAAAGGGAGAGTGACAGAATTATGAGCAAAAGAGATACTAATAAACTATACGAAAGCTTCTTCATTTCACTCTGCCTCCTTTACGTAAAGCTCATAAACCTCTATGAGAACAAGTGACACTCCGTTCTCGTCAAATATGCAATTCTCAAAATTTTCATCGCTGTAAATTCCCTCTATCGCAAAGGACTCGGGAAGTATATCCTTAAGGCCGGAGATAACGTAAGAGCAGCTGCCGTCGCCGTTACTGACGAGCTTGACTGTTACGTTCCACTTGACCTGCTCAATTCCATCGCTGTCGGTGTAGAAAAGCTTAACAGTATATTCTAAGGGTAAAATCAAAACGCTGTAGTACGGATATCGGAAATCCTCGTTTGGCATTTGCTCCGCTACCCAATAGCCGTCGGCATCTACAAGAAGAACGTCGCCGTCATATATTCCGACTACCGCTTTTCCGCCTTGGACATTCATCTCGGAAAGGTCCATTCTGTATCTCAGGCTTTCATCGGGCAAAAGCTCATACAAGTAAGTGCCGTAGCCCGACACTGCATCGTTATATCTCACATAAACCTTATAGGACTCTTTTACAAAGCGGGCGTAATAAGTACCCGCATTTTTCTCATAGGTGACAAGACGAGTGACGGGCTCACCCGTAAAATCGGGATTGTCGTACCATCCGCCGAAGATATATCCTTCCTTTAGCGGAGTGTCAATGTACTGCGGCTCATGCTGATATATATGCTTCTTGCAAAGAGGAGCATCGTCACGAGAGTCCTCCGACGGTATTACGTACCCCTCGGGAAAATAATTTTCATCCACACCGACAAGAGTTATTTCGGAGTAATCCTTCCAAACCGCAAAGAGGGTCATATCCGAATAAATTTTGCCATTCGTAACAAAATCCAAGGTTTCATATCTGCTCTCTGCCCAGCCGACAATCTCACGTGTGCCGGTCGAGTACGTGGTAAGAAAATCCTCTATATCTTCTCCGTAGGAAAGCTCATATTCCTCTATCGACGTTCCAAAATCGAGCGTTAAAATATAGGTTTTGTCTTCAAGCACGGGATAAAGATTTACAAAATCAGAAGCGGATGACATAAGTGTCGGATAGGCTGATGACATAAGGTCTGAAATGTAAATAAATTTATCGTAAAGCACGTTTCCGTCGGATATTCGCACACCGCTCTGGTTTTTCCAATAAAGAACAGCGCAATCGCTGATCACCTCGGGAAATACAAAATCAATACGGTCTGTCGCTGCATATTCCTTGCATATTCTGGTGCTTCCGTCATAAAAAAGACCCTTGTGCATATCACTGTTTTCATCTTCAAATCTGAAGCTGACAAAGACATCACGAGCAGTCCAATGGGCGTAATAGGTCGTATTCTCGGTAAAGCTGTCGGTAAGGACGTTTCCTACCGAATCGATAACCTTCGTTCCCTGACCCATTTTCTCGGTATACACGCCCGAAAGAACGTGTCCTTTACGAAAGGCAGGTGGGTCAGCATACCAATCTGCCTTACCGCTTGCAAAATAAGCGGTGCGGAATTCCTCCTTAAACTCACCGTTCTGCCAATCTATAAAGAAGGTTACGGTCTCCTGATTTCCGAGCAGGATGTCTGACGGATTTTTGGGCTTATCGGTGACTGAATCGTCTGCGCAGGATGCAAGAAGCGATAGCATCATAAGCGCAGAAAAAAGCATAAGCAGTTTATATATTTTCTTCATTAAAACCTCCATTTGATTGCTACAATAAATCAAAATAATTATACACCAATGAGAGAGAAAAATCAAGTAGTTATGCTATTGGATTAAGGAATTTTTCATAGACGGGACAAAGATAGAAGCCGACGCAAATAAATTTCGAAGGTGGAGAGAAAAAGAGCTGTCTGAAACGCTCTGGATTCCGCATTTTAGACAGTCCCTAATTGTTCTTTTTTCACCTCTGCGAAAGGTATATTATAAGAACGTTTATATCTGCCGGGTTAACTCCGCTGATGCGGGATGCCTGGCCGATG
>JAFTHF010000273.1 GCA_017457545.1 Clostridia bacterium | reverse complement strand
TGAAGGGGTAAGCTCCGTAACTTCGTCCTCTTGTGCCTCGTGAACAAAATAGCCAATGAGTAAAATTGCTCCCATAATTACTAATATTGACAAAAGAATTACTACTACTTTATTCAATAAAACCACCTCCAAAATAATCTGGTACTGTTCCCTCGTCTATGTTAATTCCTTCTGCCTCATATTCGCATCTAAATGGTAGGCTATATACAGTTGTGCCATCCTCTAAATGCACTACAATTTTGAAGAAAGTCTTTGAACAATCTACTTCCTCTGGGAAGTAAACTCGTTTATCTGAATACACCCACTCAATAACATCTGTAGCTTTGAAATTTTCATCAAGAGTAATAGTGAAATATTCCTCTTGCTTATCAATTTCAAAAAACTCTGTTACATCTGTGCGTGTTGCATAAAATGAAGAGTCTTGACCCTCAATTTTGAAATAAAAATTGTTGCCATCAGGAATACACTCAACTGTTACGTAATACTCCTGTTTTTCTTCCTCTAACTCTTCAAAATACGCAATTTCAAAGCATTCTGCAACGCCTCTGTCAAGCAAAACATTGTATGTGTTTTCCGTGATTTGAGTGCCTTCGTGTACTAAATAGAAATTAGCTTTCTTAGACTCTCGCACTACATTGATACTAATGAAGGCAATCACCGCTACTGCAATAAGCACTACAACTACTATTGCACATATTCTTAGTACCTTATTAGTCATTTAATCACTCCTTTGGCATCATATAGTCAAGCTCTGTTGCGTTAAAATTAAATGTTGTTTGGTTAAGTGTAATTGTTTGTGGCGCAACACCGCTATTTACAATATCTCCTACCTTGATTTCAAAGTTAATTCTATGACTGGTTGGATGAATTACCTCAAGCCAGAAAATTGTATCTGTTCCGCTTTCCTTAGCGTTTGTAAGGATTTCTGCAAGCAAAGCAGGGTCCATTTTATCAATGTTGTATGTGTTTCCAGCTGAGTCCTTTACTAAATATGCTCCCAAATCAGATAGGCTATCAACGTCAAAATACACGGTGCTTTCTCTATAAAACTCGCTATAACAGAAGTTAGGAACACCCGTATATTTCAAACCATCTGCCGTCATACCTTCAAATGATGCTCCAGAAGCGTCAGTTCCAAGATTTGAGTTACCACCGATAAGACCCCACTGTGAAAGGTCGGTTACATCATATGTATCACCATCCCAAGACTCAATGGTATAAACATCAGTAAAATCAACGTCAAGTGTTACCTTGCCACCTTTTCCAAGATTGCCTGTAGCAACCTCAAAGTCAACATAGTTTACGCCCGGTGTAAATACATAATCATTACCTACTTTAAGACTTACGCTCTCAACCCTACGCATGTATTCAAGGGGACACGTGTCTGAAATTTCTGGTTTTTCTCTTGAAACTACACTTACAATAATCTGCTCGCCGAATGGTGCTATACACTCAAGTGTTGCAGTTAATGCACCGTCCTCTGTAGGTGTAATTGTTACATAATCGGTTACGGTCTTGCCTGTAGCCCATTCGCTTTCTGGATTTGCAAATGATACAGTCCAATCTACTGCTGTTTTTGTTGCATAAGATGGCTCAACTGTAGCTACAAGAGTAATACCCTCGTTTGCTGTTTCAGATAGAGCTGTAGGCATAGCGAACACCATACCTGAACGAGCCATTTTATATGTTGTATTTGATACCAAAGGTGTACCGTCAAGTGTGGCTACGTCTGGCACATTATCAACAAAAACTGGTCCGTCATTTTCATTTTTTCCCTCACCTGTGGATGAATTATCTGTGTTTTGGTCCTCTGGTGAGCAACTTGTAATGATTACACAAGTGAAAACCATAAGGACACTTAAAATGAGTGCAAAAATTCTTTTTTTCATTTATTTCCTCCTAAAATTTTGATATTAAAGTATAAAATAGGCTTGTGCTTGCTTTTGACAAACACAAGCCCATTTCGTTAGTTATTTAGTCCTCAATTTGCCTTATCTAATAAGCATATTGAGAAGAGCCTTGTCGGATGACTTAGCAGGCTTTACAGGGCACTCATACACGAGTCCGTTTTCATCAACTGAAATAACGGAATATGTATTACCTGCTGCTGTTACGTTGCCCTTGTCGTCCTTCATTTCGTAAGGCTTGAGTGCGAGCTCACATGCCATCTCATTATCAAAAACGATATCGAGAACCACATAGCCACCCTTGTCCGGTGGAATTACCGCAAGTTTAACATCCTTACCTCTGATTGTACCC
>JAFTHF010000272.1 GCA_017457545.1 Clostridia bacterium | reverse complement strand
GCTGGTCCAGATGTCATAGAAGCCTACGGGGCTGATGTCAAGGTTGAAGTCACCGAGTGCGTCAAGAACCTTGTTAAGAATGCTTTCAGGATCACCGAATAAGCCACCGAGGAGACCTTCGTTAACTACGAAGCCTTCGATTCTGTCAGTTTCGTTACCGTCTGCATCAAGGGCATACTTAACCTGGCGTACGATTTCAACGTCACCCTTTTCATCGTAGGCAAGAGGAGCAGAATCGCTACCTGCTGTGATGTAATATTCTGTTGTTTTTGTTACGCCCTGTCCGTCAGTATATGTCTGAGACATCTTCTGACCGTCGGTATGAGCCTGAATCTGAGTTCCGTCTGCGAGCTTAGCCTTAGTGGGAAGGCCGTTACCGAATACGAGATTCATGATGATATCAACAAGGTTATTACCGATTACTGTGTCAGTAACAACGTCTTCAAGAGTAACCTTCTTAGCAGTAGGATCGTTGATAGATTTTTCCATCTTCTCAATAACTGCTTCGAAGCCAAGGTCTCTGATAGCGTCAATACCGAGAAGGGTATCTTTAAGAGCAACAAAGAGAGTTGTTGCAAGAGAGTTGATGAGCTTATCTGCGTTAGCAACTGCAAGGTCTGCCTTAGCTGTAAGGTCAGCATCTGTGAAGTTACCTGTAGTAAGTTCGAGTTCAGTAACATTTGCATTACCTTCAGAGAGGTATTTTCTAAGAATAGTACCAAACGCAAACTTAGAAGTTCCGTTTTCGTTAAGATATGAATCGAACCCTGTTCCTTCAGCGTTATATTTACCCCAGGCACTTGTATCCTGAGCAGGATCCTGGAATTTTTCTGCAGTTATAACATAGTCATTGAGAAGGCAGATAATGATAGCCATAAGGTTATCAGCCTGACCGTCAATAATGGGAATAATTGTGTCAAGAATGCTTGATTCTTCGCCTGTTTCGGGATCAACTGTGGGCTTGATGAGGCCGCTGAGAAGAGGCATAAGCACATCAAGAGTACCGTCGTTGAGAAGCCAACGGAGGAGAACGAGCATTGATACACCGGGTTCAGCATAAATGTGGTAGTTTGTTACTGAACCGTAAACACCGGCAATTGATGTCGATTCATTATTGGGATGGTCGCCGCCCTTAAGTGAACCGGCAGCCATAAAGCGGTTAACAGGAATCTGAAGAGGTACCTGTGCAGTGTTTCCGCCCTTCATAAAGATCCAATCAAGGAAGGGATTTTCAAGTGTTTCGTTTTCACTGGTTTCAGGATCGTCCTCCTGAATCATAAGACCGTAAAGCGTAGCAGTAAGAAGGCCGGGAGTCTTAATATAATAGGTTGTTCCGTTTGAAGCCTTCCACTGTGCTTTTTCTGTTGTGCTGGTCACATTCTGAGTAACCTTGTTTCCGAATTCATCTGTGACAACTTCTTTTGTCACCTTCATCAGATACTTGTAAGCTACAGTATTTCCCTTTTCATCGGTATAAGTTTCATTGGGATTTGTAGTTCTTACGCCACCGAGAAGAGCTGAGAGAAGACCGCTGATACCGCCCTTAAGAGCATCCTGAGTAATACCTAAACCGGTGAGAAGAGGAAGAATAATACCTGAAAGGCTGAGGTCAGTACTCTTACCACCAATAAAGCTAGCTATATCAATTGTGTAACCGATATAAAGACTGATATTACTGAGCTTGGGACGGAGCTGGTCATATTCGAGCATTGTAAGAAGGTTTGGAAGAAGTTCAGCAATTGTCTGAACAGGTCTTACGAAAAGCTCATTTTCAAGCCAATATACAATGGGCTGAAGAACATAAGTCCAAAGAGGTACACCTGAATTATAAATACCGGAAACCTTAACGCCCATATTGTTTTCTTGTGCCCATGTCTGAGAAGCTTCTCTGATCTTATCGTAACCGTAGTAGCCACCAGGATTTGTTGAAGCATTATAGAAACCTTCAATACCGAGAAGTCTGTAAAGAGGGATAAAGAGACGGTCGTAAAGAGCATCACCAGTTTCCTGAGTAATAACAGATGCGTTAATACTAGCAATGTCAGCTTCAGCAAAGAGATTTGATGCCTCAGCATCAGACGGGTGAAGCGCTTTTTTAGTCATAAGCTCTGCAAGAGGTACATGGAGACCGCAGGTTGCAACAGCAAATGTTCTGTAGAAATCATTCCAGTCATTAATATGCCATGCTTTTTTGCTGTTGAAGTAGTGATCAGGGTTAGTACAATTTGCGCCGTCATTACAGAAGGGAAGCTGATCCTCTCCCTCTGTCCAAAGGTTGGCATTAAGAGTTTTATCCTGTGTTATTTCATATCCCCTTGTATAAGGAAGAGTACGTGAATATGTGCCAAGCAAAGCACAGTCATCTCTTGCTATCTGATCGTTGTACTTGAACGGAGCCCAATAAGAACGGATTTCCCTTGTACCGGAAGCATTATTCTGATTGGAAACTGTTCTATCAAGAGGTGCCTTCTGGAGCACTTTCAGAATCATTGTATAGTCATATTCTGAATTGCCGCCCATCTTAAAAGCCTCACCTGTGAAATACTTGTACCATTCAAGGTTCGCACCGTCAGTCTGAGCAACATTATCAATACCATTCCAGTCTTCATAATAAAGATGTGGCATTGTGGGAATTGCTCGTTGTGTTATCTCGGGAAGCCACTGCCACAAGCTCTTTTTGGCACTTACAACACTCAGACACTGACCATTTGTATCTGCAATATTATAAACAGCAGGGCCTACAGCTCCGTTAAGTGCTGTAAAGAGTGTTGTCTGAAGTGAACCGCCCCAAAGAAGACCAACAACAAGGTTGATGAGGAATTCACGAAGGTTCTTACAGGGATCACCTGCTTTAACCGTTGTTGTTCCGCCACCGGGGTTTTTGAAGGTGTAATCAAAGCCCCAAACACCGAGGAAACCTACGGTTGCGCCGGTTTCTTCATTTTCTTTAGCTGTAAGTGAGTTAAGGAGGGTACCAAGGTCGTTAGAAATAAGAATCTTATCAAGATCTTCAACAGCAAGAGTCATAAGGTCTTCAATACCGCCGGCAGTAATCTTGCCGTTAGATGTCTGAATACCTGTCTGCTGAACAAGCTCGATTTCATTTACAAATTCACGGATCTTGTCAACACTAACAGAGCCAATGCAGCTTTCCCAGCCGTACTGTGAACCTGTAACATTCTCCTGCCTGAGGATATAGGAAAGGATCTTTTTATCGGCTGTCTGCTCATTTGAGTGCTGATATGCAAGATTACGAAGATTGTTAAGACCGGTACGGAAAGCAACAGCCTTGTTATAATAACCGTCTGTTCCGAAAATCTTATTATAGAGAGCTGAAATATCAGCAGCCTTAATCTGCTCTAATTCTGCATCGGGAACATAAGCGGGAGTGCTGTTGAGGAAGGTTGCAACAGTTGCGTATGTACCTGATGTGTTTCTTGTTGATTCGGCACGAGCAATAATACCTTCGAAGTTATAATACTTAACTGAACCGCCTTCGCTGTAGTATGCATCAACGATAGCGAGGGTATCATAATATGACTGAGCTGCAGCAGCCTTCATGGTGTTGAGATATGTTGCATATTCTTCAATACCGTCAGGATAAATTGCAGCATAAACAGCCTGCATTGTAGCGTCATCTCTGAGCTGAGCAGCCTTGTTATAGAGAAGTCTGAATTCTTCAGCAATTTCATAGATAGTGTTGTAGCTTCTACCTGTAAGGATGGTAGAAGTCATAATCTTATCCATGGCAGCCTTGTCTTCAAGGTATGAAGTACCGTAGATATCAAGAGAAACTACGCCGATCTCGTCAGCTACCTTTTTGTAGAGAGCTTCTGTGATAGCGTTGCCGTTAGCTGATTTGCATTCAGCGATGTCAGCAAAGCTTGCGCCGTCGAGAACATAGCTGTCGATATCAGAAATGAGATCAGAAGCTGCAGTTACCCATGCAAGAGCAGCAGCATATTCAGGTGTGCTTTCCCAAGTCTGACCTTCAGCAAGCTCAACATCCTTTGATGTTTTGAGAGTATCAGCTTCTGTTGCAAGCTGAACGAGCTGATCTGCAAACAAAGGAGCATAAGCCTGGGCAATCTTTAAGCCAAGCTCTTTGAGATATGATTCAACCTTATAGCCGTTTGCACCGTAATAGTTAGCTTCCTTTTCATTAAGGATAGTGATTACGAGAGTGCTGAACTGGTCGTTTTCAATTTCATTAACAACTGCCTGAACAGACTGTCTGTGAGCAAAGAGACCGGCAGCATCCATTGCAGTAAGGTCTGTTGCCATAAGAGCGTCAAGTCTTGTCTTATAAGCCACAGCCTTGGGCTCTGCTTCAGCTCTTGCACCGGCAGCGTCATACCATGCCTTTGTTTCAGCATAGGTCTTGCTAACTTCGGGCGCAACATAGTAATCCCAGATTTCAGCTTCTGTGTAGCCGAGACCTGTGATGGCCATTGTTGTGTCAAAGAGAGCGAGGAGCTGAGTCATTGCAGCAAGATCATCTGTTGTGAGAGTTGCTTTATTAAACCATGTTTTGAAAGCGTCTGCAGCAATACATTGCTCAAGAACGCCCTTGATAGCAGCAACGTCTGTATCAGGTTCAATAAAGTCAGTTGTTGTGAAACTGATGTCATCAGCAGTTGAAAGAGTGTAGCCTGTGGCAAGCTCACCCTTGGGAGTGAACTTCAGAACTGCTGTTGAATAAGTTTTGTCAACAATTGAGGCAACATCCTTGAAGGCAAGCAAATCAAAGCCGGTACCAATGTTAAGGGTAACGGTGTCCTGAGATGCAAAGGTGCCTGTTGCAGTTGAGCCAAACTTGTAATATTCAAGAATAGCGTTGTAGTCTGCAACGGGATGTCCGTTGGAACCTGCATAGCCTGCTGCGACAGCCTTGATGGCGTCAACAAGGTCCACATAGGTCTTGTTAGTGCCTACTGTGCCCTTGGCATAAGACGCAATAGCTCTTGAAACGGCAAGCCAACCACCGTTCAGGGTGTCTTTCTTGATCTCCCATACGGAGCCATTTTTAACGGGTACGCCGGATGTATCTCTCTTAGCTTCATCCGCCACCGTTGCCTTGTCTATGGCATCCATAAGGCTGTCGTAGTGCATTACAATTGCGTTGTAGATGTCTTTAGTGTCGGTCGTTGCGCCGAGAACACTGAAGCATACAGAACAGCTGGATACTATCATCATAATAGCCAGCAAGCAACTTAACGCTTTTTTTCCAACTTTCATAAAATTTTCCTCCTTAATGAAAGAATTGAAATATATTACTAAATAGGATTCCCTATAATAATACCTAAATTGACCCAAAAAGCGCAAAAATGGCGCAAAAAGGGTGCAAAAATCCCTATAGAGACACCTATAACTATGAGTAGTATAACATTCAAATGCAAAGTTTTCAATATCAAATTTAATATTTTTCAAAGATTTTAACTTTTTTTACTCTTTGCACAAACTCAAAGTCAGATTTTTGTTTAGATTTACAATCTGTTGGGTTGCACAAATTTTCACTTCCTTTTTATGTGATTTTGCATAAAAATTCAGCGATTTATCAAGATATTGTGAAGATTTTTAAGTTTGAACTACATAATGTGGGAAAGCTGAAGAAAGGTCTTCTTTTTTTGGCTATATTTTCATTTGTTTTCTCTTGCATTATAACAAGGGAAAGCATATGCGTCAATCATATGCGAGGGAAGATTATCGAAAGGTTCTTCCATATACAAATTCAGAGCGCATACCCCTTTTACAGGATATGCGCTCCTTTTATTCATTGGATAT
>JAFTHF010000271.1 GCA_017457545.1 Clostridia bacterium | reverse complement strand
CCGCAGCAGGGCACCTCCATTCGCACAATTGTTACGCTTCTTATGTCGTTTCTTGCAATAATTTCGGTAAGCTTTCTTGAATAATCACCCTCATCAAGCTTTGGACAGCCGATAATCGCTACACGGTTGCGAATAAAATCCTTGTGGAAATTAGCATAAGCGTAAGCAGTACAGTCTGCTGCAATAAGAAGACTTGCACCGTTAAAATATGACGCTGTAACAGGGGCAAGCTTAATTTGTACAGGCCAGTTTGAAAGTTGACTTGTAATGGGTGTGCTCACTTCACAGATAGCGTCCTTTCTTTCGATTTTCTTGGACATAGAACCCGGACAACCACAGGGCAAGGGAGCAATATTTGTCTTATTTTTTGATTCCATAACTGCCTTTTCGTCATAGGCGGGAGCCTCACGCATCTCAAAGGAAATAGCGCCTGTTGGACAGGCAGGCAAGCAGTCGCCAAGACCGTCACAGTAATTCTCACGGGTAAGACATGCCTTGCCGTCTATCATTTCAATGGCGCCCTCGTGACAAGCCTTAGCGCAAAGACCACAGCCGTTACATTTATTTTCATCTATTTTTATTATTTTCCTTACCATAAAATTCTCCTTGGCTTATTGATTTTACATTTATATTGTATTATAATGAAATCAGAAAGTATGTTGAATTTTCAACACGGAGGGGTTTATGCAAAAATATTATGAAGTTTTAAGAAAATGTCCTCTTTTTTGCGATATAGAAAATGAAAATCTTATTCCCATGCTTGGCTGTATCCGTGCCAAGGTAAGACAGGTCAGCCGTGATGAGGTTATCGCCTATGAGGGCGAAAGCTGTGCCGATGTGGGAATAGTTTTGTCAGGCGCAATACAGATAACCCGTACGGATTACGAGGGTAACCGTAGCATTGTGTCAAGCATTCTCCCCTCGGAGCTGTTTGGCGAAAGCTTTGCCTGTGCCGAGCTTAAAAGCAGTCCCGTTGATATTGTGGCACGTGAGGACGGAGAAATAATGGTTATAGACATTCACTGTCTTATGCACACCTGCTCCAATGCCTGTGCCTTTCACAATCAAATGATATTTAATCTTTTAAAGGCTGTCAGCGCAAGTAATATTGCTCTGAATCAGAAAATAGAAATAATTTCTAAGCGCTCCACAAGAGAAAAGCTTATTGCATATCTTTCAATGCAGGCTAAGAAAACAGGCAAAACCACCTTTACAATCCCCTATGACAGACAGGAGCTTGCCGACTTTCTTGAGGTTGACAGAAGCGGCTTGTCTGCTGAAATAAGTAAGCTGAGACGTGAGGGAGTTCTTGAGTGCAAAAACAGTACATTTAAGCTACTGTAAGGAGAAACCATGAAATATTTAGACTATGTAAATATAAAAATGGGCACCCGTTCCCGTATGAGATATTCAAACGGCAACACTCTGCCACTTATACAGTTACCCTTTGGTATGTGTGCCTTTGCACCTCAAAGCGAGAGAAGAGTAAATGAGGAAAGCTGGTTTTTTGACCCTGACGCACCATACCTTGAGGGCATTCGTCTTACCCATCAACCAAGCCCTTGGATAAGAGATTACGGCACATTTTTAATGTCCCCACAAAGCGATATAATTTCGGATACACCGGAGGGTGCCCATTCGGGCTATCGCATTAAGGATGCTGTAATGATGCCTCATTATCTTAAGATAAAGCATCTTCGCTCCGATTGCACCATAGAGCTTACTCCCACGGAAAGAGGAGGAGCGCTACGCTTAAGCTTTGAGGACGAAAGAAAAAGATACCTTTCATTTTTACCTATAATGGGCAGCTACACCTACCGTTATGATAGGGAAAGAAATATACTTTTCGGTACAAACGACGGCCACTCTCAGGACGATGCAAAGGACTTTAAAATGTACTTTGCAGTTAAATTCCCCGAGGGAGGTGTGGATAAAGTAGGAGTTTACACAAAGGGAGAGGACAACACCCTTTGCATTCATATTCCCTTAATTAATAAGGTAACAGAAATATATATTGCCACCTCATATATAAGCGAGGAAATGGCGCTTCTTGCTCTTGATAGGGAGTGTAACGCTTCCTTTGATGAGCTTAAGGACAAAGCAGAAAGCATTTGGGAGGAAAAGCTACATCGAATCGAAGTAAAAAGCGAGGATACGTGTCGATTATCCACCTTTTATTCTTGCCTATACCGTGTATTTTTGTTTCCTCACAAGGCATATGAGCTTGATAAGGAGGGCAGAGAGGTTCACTATACCCCATTTGACGGCAAAACACGTTCAGGAGTTCGCTACACCGATAACGGCTTTTGGGACACAGCAAGGACAGCATATCCTCTTTACGCACTTATTGCAAAAGACGAATACGCCTCTATGCTTCGTGGGTTTGTAAATGATTATCTTGAATGTGGCTGGCTTCCAAGATGGATTTCCATCGGCGAGGTCGGCTGTATGCCAAGCACCTTGATTGATGCTACAATTGCTGACGCAGTTGTACATAAGATAGGTGATAAATCACTTTGGAATGAGGCGCTTTTGGGAATGCTTCACCACGCAAACAACGAATCAAAGGACCGTCGATACGGCAGAAACGGCGCCCTTGCGTACAAAAAATACGGATACGTACCGAAAAATTTGCAAAAAGAGAGCGTAAATCTTACTCTTGACGCTGCCTACGGTGACTGGTGTATAGCAACAGTAGCAAGGGAGCTTGGCTACGATGATATATACAGCGAGTATATAGAAAGAGCAGATAACTATAAAAACATATTTGACAAAGAAGCTGGCTTTATGCGTGGACGTGACGAAAACGGAAATATGTCCGAGGACTTTGACCCCTGTATGTGGGGTGGTGACTACACTGAGGGCTCTGCATGGCAAAATTCCTTCTGGGTACCCCACGATATTGAAGGACTTTGTCAGCTGTACGGTGGTAAGGATAAGCTTATTTCAAAGCTTGATGAGCTGTTTAATACACCGCCTAAATACCGTGTTCACGGCTACGGCGGAGAAATACATGAGATGACAGAAATGGCACAGGTTGATTTCGGTCAGTGCGCCATTTCAAATCAGCCCTCATTCCATATACCTTATCTTTACGGATACCTTGGTGAAACAGAAAAATGCGCAAGTATAGTAAAATCTATGTGCGATTTGTTTTCTGCGACTCCCGACGGCTTCCCCGGAGATGAGGATAACGGCTCTATGGCTGCATGGTATATTTTCTCTTGCCTTGGCATATATCCGATTTGCCCCGGAAAGAGAGAATATGTACACATCCCCCCACTTTTTGATGAAATAAAAATAAACGGAAACAAGCCTTCCGTATAATAAAGGAGAATATTATGTCAAGCTACGTAACAAGAAAAACACCGGGCGATACCGAATGGTTCAGAATGGATCGCTTCGGTATGTTCATTCACTGGGGACTTTACGCAATGCCCGCAAGACACGAATGGGTAAAGCACCATGAGTGCATCAAGGATGAAAATTATGATAAGTATTTTAAGTACTTTGACCCCGACCTTTACGATGCAAAGGAATGGGCAAGACAGGCTAAGGCTGCGGGAATGAAGTATGCCGTTATGACTACAAAGCATCATGAGGGATTCTGTATGTTCGATACCAAACATACAGACTACAAATGCACAAATACACCTGCAGGACGTGATCTTATTAAGGAGTATGTTGATGCATTCCGTGCTGAGGGTCTTAAGGTGGGCTTCTACTATTCACTTATTGACTGGCACCATCCCGACTTCACCATTGACGCAATCCACCCCCGTCGCTTCGATAAGGACGCAAAGGAGCAGAACGAGGGCAGAGATATGAAGAAATATGCCAAGTATATGAGAGATCAGGTAACGGAGCTTCTTACAAATTACGGTAAAATTGATATTCTTTGGTTTGATTTTTCTTATCCCAACAAGGATCCCAATTACCCAGACTGGATGAACGGCAAGGGCAAGGACGACTGGGAATCCGAGGAGCTTATCAAAACTGCAAGAGCGCTTCAGCCCCATCTTATAATCGACAATCGCTCCGATCTTGAGCAGGACCTCTGGACACCTGAGCAGTATCAGATGCTTGAATGGGTAAAGCATCCTAAAACAGGTGAGCTTGTTACATGGGAGGCATGCCAGACCTTCTCAGGCTCCTGGGGATATTACAGAGATGAGCAGACCTGGAAAACACCTAAGATGCTTATTGAAATGCTTATTAACACAGTTTGCATAGGTGGTAACCTTCTTATGAATGTAGGTCCTACTGCCCGTGGATATCTTGATTACAGAGCAGAAAACGCACTTAAGGTATACGCAGACTGGATGAAATATAACAGCCGTTCAATTTACGGCTGCACCATGGCAGAGCCGGAATTCAAGGCGCCAAGAGGTACACGCCTTACACAAAGTGCAGACGGAAAGCGTCTTTATATTCACTTGATTGAGTACCCCTACGCATTCCTTGAGTTTGATAATCTTGCTGATAAGATTGATTATGCTCAGTTCCTGAATGACGCAAGCGAGGTTCGTTACACCGTTGATGCTGTTGCTCACTTCAGCGAAGCAAGAACAGAAAAGAAGGGACTTGTAGCCTTCCAAATTCCTGCAATTCAGCCAAACACCTTAGTTCCCGTAATTGAGGTATTTCTTAAATAATCAGATATGGCTCCGTGGCAATTTGTCACGGAGCTTCCTTTTTTTTATAAATATGTACATTTTTTATGCGTAGCATATTGACAAGTTCACCTATATGAACTATAATAGTTAATGTAGATGAACTTAATTTAATAAGGAGATATCAATGGACAAGTATATAAACGCAAGTGCAGTCTTTTCAAGAATTTCCAGAGAGTACAGAAGGCTTCACAGAGGCTTTCCTATAAGACCGAGTGAAATCAGGGTGCTAAGCATTATTGCCGATAAGGAGGAAAATATTACTCCCTTAAGGCTTTCCGAGATAATGGAGGTATCCAAGGCAATGATTGCTGCCCATATACAAACCCTTTTGGAAAAGGGTTATATTTACAAGGTGACCTGCGAGGACGATAAGCGAAGCTTTTTTATAAAGCCGACTGACGAGGGTATTGCCTTAGTAGATGAGCTTAAGCAAAGACGTATTAATTATATGATGGAAATGGAAAAAAGACTTGGCGAAAATAATTTTGATGCTTTAATAGATTTGCTTGCCAAGGCAGAGGAATAAGGAATTCATATAAAGGAGCTTTTATAAATGTTTGAAATAGAAAAGCTGCCCTCATATGTGCTTGAAATTGCACATAGCAAGGGAGTAGACATAGATAATATATATCTTACAGCCTACTGTGATATGGATAAGGAGCATGTATTCTGCGACACATATCTTATAGCTACCGATAAATCCCTTTATGCTTTGTCGGGAAGCACAGGACTTGTATCAAAGGAAAACCGTGCCACAGGAGGCCTTGATAATATTTTTTACGAAAGAGATTTTACGGAATATTCTCTTTCATCGGTAAAGGACTTTAAAATAGAGGAGCTTTTGTCCGGCGCAAGACTGACAGCTAAGGACGAGGACGGGAATTATATATTAATTTCAGCAATGTCCAATTTCTGCAAGGGCTCAGCTCTGCTCTTTATAAAGTATCTTAACAAAATCAAAAAGGGCGATATTAAGGATAAGGACTTTAGCGTTGAGCCGGAGGATGACCCAAAGGCCCACCATTGTCCCAAGTGTGGAATGAGATACCCCGATAAGCGAAGAAGAGTATGCCCTAAATGTATGGAGAGAGGTAAGCTGTTTACTCGCTTCGGTATGTTTTTGAAGAAATACAAGAGATTTATAGCTATAATGATAGCATCTCTTGTGCTTCTTACCGCAGCGGGCATACTTGCACCCTATTTTTCAAGTGGCTTCTTCTATGATGAGGTTCTTGATATTGAGGGTAAGCTGTACGGACAGATTTTACTTGTTATCACTATTGTTGTGGGCACAAAGCTGCTTTTACAGGTATTCAACATAATAAACGGATATATTACGTCGGTAATATCAGCAAGAGTAGTATATGACCTTAAGATGACCATCTTCGGGGCTATCGAAAGGCTTTCAATGGGCTTCTTCAACGGCCGTCAGACCGGTGGACTTATGACACAGGTAAACAATGATGCCAACACAATTTATGGTTTCTTCTGCGACGGTGTGCCCTACTTCTTTATAAACATTGTTCAGGTAGCGGTGCTTTGCATAATTCTGTTCATTATGAACCCTGTGCTTGCAGCGCTGTCACTTATTACAATTCCTATCTTCTTTGTAGTTTTGCGTAAGTTCTACCGTACAAGCATGAAATATCACGCAAGAAACTATTCAAGTCAAAGAAGCATGAACGGACTTCTTTCCGACGTCCTTTCGGGAATGCGTGTTGTAAAGGCATTCTCCAAGGAAGAGGAGGAAACTGAGCGCTTTCATAAGAGCAGTAAAAGAGTAGCGAAGAATAATAAAAAGCTTGCTATCTTCAATAACTATTCATATCCCTTGGCAGGTATAATACTTTATATGGGTAATATTATCGCCCTTGGCGTAGGCGGCTGGATG
>JAFTHF010000270.1 GCA_017457545.1 Clostridia bacterium | reverse complement strand
ACCGATTACGCCAAAGGAATTTGACATTACGCTTGGCGTATTAAGTGAGGCTAGCTTCAGTCCGTCTATTACAAGCTCTGCCATTATCAGCTGTAAAAGTATAGGCACATTTCCATCTTCCGTCGGCACCAAAAACATCAGCTGTGAGGGGATATTCGGTGCGTTGTGTACTAATAAATACCATACGGGTGTTAAAATTACTGCACTCCAGAATACAATCTGCCTTACTATTCTTAAGTATGAGCCTGTTATGGGTGGGAAATAATAATCGTCTGTATCCTGTAAAAAATCAAAGATACAGGTAGGAAGAATAAGCGCCTCCGGAGAGTTATCGCACAGAACAATTATATTACCCTCAAGTATACTTGCACAGGCGGCATCGGGCCTTTCCGTGCATCTTACCTTTGGAAAGGGATTATACCACCTTTTCCTCACAAGACATTCAATTAGGCTTTGATGTCCCATTACCAAGGAATCTGTTTTTATTGCCTTTATCTTCTCCTTTATCTCCCTTACATAGCTTTTATCAGCCTTGCCCTCTATATAAACCACGGCAATATCCGTTTTTGAGCTTTCGCCTACGCAAAGGTAGCTGACACGAAGATTAGTATCCCTTATTCTTCGCCTTATCATAGCTGTATTGAATATAATAGTTTCCACAAAGCCGTCACGGGAGCCACGCATTACCTTATCGTTTTCCGGCTCTGCCGTAACTCTTGCAGGATAGGAACGGGTGTCAATTATTATTGCCCCGTCACCAAAGCCCTCGGCAAGAAAGGCAGTACAGCCACTCAGCACAGCCTTACATATATTATCAAGGTCATATTCAGGGTCAACCTCTACACTGGGTACGCTTTTTTTGGCAAATTCAACCACACTGCCGTGGGAATTGTCCCCAAAATCCTTAACTGAGGTTAAGTGCATCATTAATTTTTGCATAAGGGCTGAGGTGACAAAGCCGTCAACATAGTACATTACAATTCTTGTGGAGCTTATTAAAAGCTCCCTCTTAATAATATCAAAATTCTCCTTTACGGCGAGGGACGTGTCTAAATTTCTAACATTTTCATCAAAATCATAGGAAAGCTGTCGCATAAAAAACCTCCGTGCAATTTACCTTAGTATGCACGGAGGTTAATTATTTAATCAGTTGTTTTTAAAAAATTGGTAGAAATAGCAGGGTATCATACCGTTATAAAGCTTACGCACCTTATCTGCCTTTCTTCCGTATAGACGGGCAAACTCCTCATGGCTTGTAATTACATAAATCTGCCATTTATCAAGAGATTTAAAATGCTTACCCATATTGCGATACAGCTCCTCTGCCTCCTTAAGAGTGAAAAGCCTTTCACCGTAGGGTGGGTTACAAACTACTGTACCACGTCTGCCCATTGTATCAATAGTAAGAGCATTTTTCTCAAAAATCTTCATATTTCCATACACGCCTGCATGCTTTGCACACTCGGTAGCTAAGGAAACTGCCTCGGGATTTATATCCGATGCGTATGCTTCAAAGCTGCTGTCGGTAATAATTTTGCTTCTTGCCTCTTCTCTTGCATCTACCCACGATTTTTTCTCTATCTGTGGAAAGGTCTGGGCAATAAATGCCCTGTCAAGTCCGGGGGCACGGTTGAGCATCATCATTGTAGCCTCAATTGCGATAGTTCCGGAGCCACAGAAGGGGTCCCAGAATAAAACATCCTCACGGGGTCTTGAAAGCTTTGCAAGGGCGGCGGCAAGAGTCTCTCGAATGGGAGCCTCAGCCGTCTTTGGTCTGTAGCCTCTTTTGTGAAGTGGCACACCCGATGTATCAATCATAAGTGTGGCTCTGTTTTTGAAAAGGAAAAAGTCTATTTGATACTTAACACCCTTTTCCTCAAACCAGCTAATTCCGTACTTATTTGAAAGACGGGAAACTACTGCCTTTTTTATAATCTTCTGACAGTCGGGTACGGAAAAAAGTGCGCTTTTAATACTGTGTCCACGAACAGGAAATTCATCATTTTTGCCTATCCATTTTTCCCACTCAAGAGCTTTTGTACCCTCAAAAAGATCGTCAAAGGTGAGTGCCTCAAACTCGCCCACCTTAATGTATACTCTTTCGGCAAAGCGAAGATTGATATTAAGAGTGCATATAGCATTAGTATCTGCCTCAAAGGAAACTCTGCCGTCCATAGTTTCTGTTCTTTTGTATCCTAAGCCGTCTATTTCGGCACCAAGCAGACTTTCAAGTCCGAAAAGACAGGTTGCAACAAATTCCATAATAACCTCTTTATATGTCCTACGGTTAATCAGTCTTAATTATCCTGATGATAAACCTCAAACTTGTAGCCTACGCCCCAAACTGTCTTAAGCTCCCATTTATCGGAAACTCCGTTAAGCTTTTCACGAAGGCGCTTGATGTGAACGTCAACAGTTCTTGAGTCACCAAGGTAGTCAAAGCTCCATACCTTGTTAAGAAGCTGATCTCTTGTGTAAACCCTGTTGAAATTCTGTGCAAGGAAGTGAAGAAGCATAAGCTCCTTGTGGGGAATATCAACGCTCTCCCCTTTTATCTTAAGCTCGTGATTAGAGAGGCTTATCTCCATATTATCAAAGCGAAGGGTATCCCTGTCTGTATGGTTATCGGACACGTTGCAGCGTCTTAAAACTGCCTTAATACGTGCTGCAAGCTCCTTCATATCAAAGGGCTTAACAACATAATCGTCAGCGCCAAGCTCCAAGCCAAGCACCTTGTCAAACACGTCTCCCTTTGCTGAAATCATAATAATTGGCTTATTTGAGGTAGCCCTGATCTCACGGCAAACCTCCATTCCGTCCTTCTTGGGCATCATAAGGTCAAGAAGCACAATATCAGGCTCATAGCTCTTGAATGCGCCCATTCCCTCTACACCGTCACGTGCGGTGGAAACGTCGTAGCCCTCGTTCTGAAAATACACCTTGATAAGCTCGCATATATTAACATCATCGTCAATAACGAATATCTTTGAACCGACCATTCTAAAATCCTTTCTTTACTTAATCTTTACAAATTTATTAATAGAATTATAACACAGTTTTTCCTATTTGTAAACAGTTTACTAAGGAATTTGTTAATAATATTAATTAATTATTAATATAATACACCTGAAATGTGAAATTTTTGTGACGGTACAATGTGATTTCGATAAAATAAATTAGAATAATTGTAAATATTTGCGCTTTATATCTTGAATACACAGATGTTTTAATGTATAATTATCGTGAACAAAAATTTTATGAGGTATTATAATGAAACTTGGTATTGTAGGATTACCTAATGTAGGTAAAAGTACACTTTTTAATGCGCTTACCAATGCAGGTGCCCAGAGCGCAAACTACCCCTTCTGCACTATTGAGCCTAACGTGGGTGTGGTTGCTGTTCCCGATTACCGTCTTGATGAGCTGGCTAAGATGTATAACCCTGAGCTTTACACCCCTGCTGTAATTGAATTTGTTGATATTGCAGGTCTTGTACGTGGTGCGTCCAAGGGTGAGGGACTTGGTAACAAATTCCTTTCTCATATCCGTGAGGTTGACGCAGTTGTACACGTGGTGCGTTGCTTTGAAAATAATGATATTATTCACGTAGACGGAAGCGTTGACCCTCTCCGTGACGTTGAAACGATTAATCTTGAGCTTATCTTCTCCGATATCGAAATTATGGAGAGAAGAATTGACAACCTTAAAAAGGCTATGAAGGGGGATAAGACCCTTGCGCCTAAGGTTGAGCTTT
>JAFTHF010000269.1 GCA_017457545.1 Clostridia bacterium | reverse complement strand
GGCTTTACTCAGGGCAGCCATCTCCAAAGTGAGTTTGATATTTCTTCTTTTGTAAATAAGGGTACAAACACAATCACAGTAAAGGTTTATAAGTGGAGTGTGGGTAGCTATCTTGAGGACCAGGATATGTATCGCTTCAACGGTATCTTCCGTGATGTATATCTTCTTATAAGACCTAATGACCATATAAGAGACGTTACCATACGTAGCGAGGACGATAATAAAATAGTGGTGCGTACTGACCGTTGGGCAGATATCCGTCTCTACGACGGAGAGCTGTTAATCGGTGAAAATCACGCAAGATACTGCGAATTTATTGTTAATGACCCTAAGCTGTGGAATGCTGAAAAGCCTTATCTCTACACGGTTGAGCTTGAGTATAAGGGAGAAATAATCCGTCAAAAAATAGGTATACGTGAAATATGCGTTTCCTCAAAGAATGAAATTCTTATAAACGGTAAGCCTGTTACCCTAAAGGGCGTAAATCATCACGATACCCATCCCGTAAACGGCTGGTGTATGACTGATGAGGAAATTTATGAGGATATAAAGAAAATAAAGGAGCTTAACGCAAATACCATAAGAACCTCCCACTATCCTCCCTCACCAAAATTTCTTGATTATTGTGATGAGCTTGGTGTTTATGTAATTTTAGAGGCTGACAATGAAACCCACGGCTTTATCCGCAGATATCCCGATGTTGACTACTGCTATGATATGGCAGAAAACGAGTGGCCGGCTACCGACCAAAAATGGCTTAAGGAGCATCTTAACCGTGCAGAGCGCACATATGCAAGAGATAAAAACCACTCCTCCGTAATTATGTGGTCTGTGGGCAACGAATGCGGCTACGGACCTAACATTGAAGCTATGGCTGAGTTCTTCCGTCTTAACGATTTTACAAGACTTGTACACTCCGAAAGCGCTTCTATGCTTAATATTGACAGTAAGAATATAAGCGTGTATTCAAGAATGTATCCCTCCGTTCCCGAGCTTAAGGAATGGCTTGATAAGGGTACATATAATAAGCCTATATTCCTTTGTGAATACTGTCTTGCACAGGGTAACGGCCCCGGAGATATATGGGAATATGTGGATTTGTTCCTTAAGTATCCCCAAATGGCAGGTGGTTGTATCTGGCAATGGGCAGACCATACTGTGTTAGTTGACGGAAACCCCACATACGGTGGTGACTTTAAGGGCGAAAAGGTGCATGACGGTGACTTCTGCTGTAACGGTGTAGTCTTCCATGACAGGAGCTTAAAAACCTCTGCCCTTGAACTTAAGGCTGCATATTTGCCTATCCGATTCAAGTACGAAAACGGTGAAATCACAGTTACAAACTACTATGACTTCACCTCTCTTACAGAGCACAGAATCAGATATCGCATACGTGTTGATGATGTGACCGTTGAGGAGGACACAATAAAGCTATCTATACCTCCTAAAAAGAGCCTTCGCTACAAGCCTAAAAAGACACCTAAGCTTTGTAGCTACGGTGCAAATATTGATGTTACTCTTATCGACCCTCAGGGCAAGGAGCTTGGCACTCTTAGTCAAAAAATTGACATTGAAAGGGCAAAGAAGGACCGCGATTTAGTGCCTCTTAAGGAAAAGGATATTGATGAAGGTGCATTTCATGTTACTATGAAGGGCAGAGGCTTCGAATATCGCTTCAATAAGCAGCTTGGTAACTTCGATTCAATTAAGATAAAGGGCAAGGAAATCCTTAATGCTCCTGTAAAAATCGGCGCATACAGAGCACTTACAAATAATGACCTTTCAATCAAAGAAAAGTATACTACCGTCACAAATTGGAGAGGCGAAAACCTTGATTACACCTTTAATAATGTACGCAAGGTTACGGTTAAGGAAAACACCATTCTAACTGAGGGTGTCCTTGCGGGAATAGGCAGACTTCCCTTCTTTAATTACACCTTAAAGTACACATTTTTCAAGGACGGTACCGTAAAAACCGAGCTTTCGGGTGATGTTCGTAAGGATACAACATGGCTTCTTCGCCTTGGCTTTGAATACGAATTTGTAAAGGATATGAGGTCCTTTGAGTATTACGGCATGGGTCCATATGAGAATTTACCCGATATGTGTCATCACGTATCTGAGGGCTTTTACAAGAGTACAGCTAAGGACGAATTTGTAAGCTACATAATTCCACAGGACCACGGCAATCATTTAGGCGTTAAGTATGCCGAAATTGATAAAAAGCTTCGCTTTGAAACAAATGATTCCTTTGTTCTTAACGTTTCCCAGTATTCAATTGACCAGCTTGACAAGGCATTCCACGCATCTGAGCTGACACAGCCCTACGCAACTCACGTAAGAGTTGACTATAAGGTAAGCGGCACAGGCTCCTCCTCTTGTGGACCTATGGTACGTGAATGCTTCAGAATTACGGAGAAAAAGATTAAATTCTCCTTTGACTTTATGCCTGTTAAATAAGAAAAAGCCCGACACGTGTCGGGCTTTTTTATTTGATTTTTAGATTTCTTCAATTCTTATTGTGTTGGTATAGCCTGATTCTCCTGTACGGGAGCCGCCTGTAATTACAAGCTTATCGCCAAGCTTAAGATTAAGCTTATCCTTAGCCATTCTCTTAGCTGTGTAGAAAAGCACCTCAAGTGATGGGTAAACCTCGCACATTACGGGAAGAACGCCCCAGGAAAGGGCAAGCTGATGCCAAGTTTTTTCGTTTACGGAAAGGCCTATAATATCAACAGGGGAACGGAAGCGTGAAATCATACGTACGGTTGCACCTGACATTGAGGAAACTACAATCGCCTTTGCCTCTATATCAATTGACATAGCACATACAGAGTGAGAAATTGCGTCCATGGAGTCGGCAATTCTAAACTCCGAGGAATAGAAGTTCTTAGCGTAGTCAACGCTCTTCTCTGCCTGCTCTGCAATCTTGGACATTGTCTGGATAGTAAGAACGGGGTGCTTACCTGCCGCGGTTTCGCCTGAAAGCATAATTGCGCTTGTGCCGTCAAATACAGCATTTGCAACATCGGAGATCTCCGCCCTTGTAGGTCTGGGATTATTTATCTTAGACTCAAGCATTTCGGTAGCGGTGATTACT
>JAFTHF010000268.1 GCA_017457545.1 Clostridia bacterium | reverse complement strand
GCTAAAAGCGCTCCTGTGGCTCCTAAGATAATAGGATCCATAATTTTGTCCATTAAAAACGCATACACATCCAAAGCTAAGGCAGCCAAGAATACTATTGTGCCAACAAGCTTAAGCTTCCAGAATTTCTTCATCTTATTAACTCCTGCCTCTAATGTAAACTTCTCCGAAACTATATTGGTATCGGACTGTAAATAATCAGACCTCTTTCCGCTATCGGCAGATTTTTCTCCCTCCAGCTTTATATTTGCCTTCAAACGAATATCGCTGACAGATGCACCTACATAAACGGTGTACTCTCCACCCTCGGTTACCCATTTGCTGCTTTCATTATTGAACACCTTGAGATCGATATTTTCTACTGTAACTGTCTTATCCTCGCCCGCCTTAAGCTGTGTCTTTACAAATGACACCAGCTCCTTTTCGGGTCTTGTGCCGGATTCATTACTTCTTCCGACATAAATCTGTGTTATTTCTGTCTGGTCATAGCTTCCTGTATTCTTTATTCTAAAGGAAACCTTGTTTCCCGACACAAAAATGCCTGAATAACTGATGCTTGAATAGCCCAAGCCATGTCCAAAGGGATATTTAACCTTAAGCTTAGAGCTATCATAATAACGGTAGCCCATAAACAAGCCTACCTTGTTTTTACCTGCATTTTTATATTTTTTAAGAGCTGAAAAATACTCATCTGCATCATCATAATAGCTGACCGTAAGCTTGCCTGACGGGGATACATTACCCTTAAGCACAGAGGACAACGCCTCAGCGCTTAAGCCGTGTCCTACATTAGCCAACATAAGACCGCTTACCGACGCATCAAAGCTTACATCTACTGTATGAGCAGAATCAAGAATACAAACCACCTTATCCTTATAGCTCTGAAGGGTATTCAGCAGAGCCAGCTGTGATGCGGGTAGCTTAAGGCTATTTGTACTGTGCATTTGAGCCATAAAGCCCAAAAATACGATAACGGTATCGGATTTTGCTGCAATTTCCTTTACCTCATTCATATTTTCAGTATTTCTCACAAGGTTTATATCATATCCCTTGCACATACCTACGCATTCCCTTTCCAGGGCATTCACAAGATTATCGGCAAATGTGATTCCATCTGCGTCCTTTGCCATAGCAATATCTCCGATTATGGCAATTTTCTTGTTAGCTGCAATAGGAAGAATGTTATTCTCGTTTTTAAGAAGCACATATGTATCGGTAATTGCCTTAAGCCTATCAACACTTGAGATATCATTATCCGTTTTCTTTACACAGCTTATATTAAATGCCATATCAAGAACTCTGTCAAGAGCATTGTTGATCATATCCTCGCTTACGGCAGAGCCATCACTGATAGCCTTATCAAGCTCCTCGGGAGTTGCAGACTCGTCCTCAATTGACTTTACTGTGTAAAGATATTTTTCATATGCCATTTCAAGAGCTGTTGCAGATCCGCTGATGACTACCTTCTTATCCTTGATAGCCTCCATAGCCTCCTCTGATGTATCAGGCTTACACATCAAATATGCAGATCCGATATATCGGTTATAGGATAAAGCATCCTTATTTATAGTCTTGTAGCTATCCTTAAGAGAAGCGGTGGATGTAATAATGCTACATTTTTCAGCTTCTCCGTAAGCTGTGGAAAATGGCCTTACAAAAAGCTCCTCTAAGGACCTGTTATCCACATTGTTATCAAGGAATGAAGCCTCTCTGCCTGTAAGATAGAAGCCATCTATACAAGGATACGCTCCTCCCTCTCTGATGCCCTCCACATATGCTCTTCCAAGAGCTCCTGTTAAGTAAGGGTCCTCGCCTAATACTTCACAATATGGATCAAAATTAATTTTAGGTGATGGAGCAACTATAAGATTTGCTCCGTTTTCTGATTCCTTTGCCAATGAATTACGCACAATCGCCTTTACAAGCTGAGGATCCCAGCTGTTTGCCAGGCGAGAGGGAGTAAGCCCCTCTCTGCCTGTCATTAGCGCAGATAGACTTGTCATTGATACGTAAGGCACGCCTAATTCATTCATTGTGGGGGAAGCAAAGCTCTTTATATCTGTAAGCAAGGAGATTTTCTGCTTTACAGTAAGCTTTTCTATTATTTCATTGTACTTTAGCATATCTTTCTCCTTTCTTACTCTTCAAAATAGCATATTTCGCTTATTTCCACTTTATCGTCACCGGATGAATTCTGATAATTCTTTATGTAGGTTATTGTCAAGGTTTCACCGGCACTCAAGCACACGTTTACATACTGGC
>JAFTHF010000267.1 GCA_017457545.1 Clostridia bacterium | reverse complement strand
TGCTCATCAAAGCAGTCAGGCTCTGTAAACACAGGCTTTGTAACAGCAAAGAAGATTCTTGCAGATTATCCCGAGGCAAGGATTTTCTGTGTTGACTCTCTTAATGCATCTATCGGCGTGGGTATGCTTGCAATAGAGGCTGCAAAGCTTGCATACGAGGGAGCTACCGCTGAGGAAATAAACGATTATCTTTGTACAGTACGTAAAAAGGTTAACCAGTACGTTACAGTACACTCACTTGACTACTTGCGTAGAGCAGGCAGAGTGTCGGGTGCATCTGCATTCTTCGGCAATCTTATAGGTGTTAAGCCTATTCTTATTTCCGATGTAAACGGCACACAGATTGCCTACAAAAAGGTAAAGGGCAGAAACGCAGCGATCAAGGAATGTGTAGCTCTTATGAAGGAAAGCATTGTAAATGCAGAAAACCAGACAGTATATCTTTGGAGCGCCGACTGTGACAGCGATGAAATCGAGCAGCTTAAGGAGCTTATAAAATCAGAAATTCCCTGTAAGGATGTGGAGGTAGGCATTATCGGTCCTATCATCGGCGCATCCATAGGCCCCGGCGCATTGGGAATCTGGTGCTTCGGCAAGGATGTTACATATAAGGCAGAGTAAATTAAGAGGGATTTATAATGGACAGAGGACAGGCTTTGGACGGCATACTTTTTGCCGAAATGATAAACGGTGGTGCAGCTAATCTTAAGGCACACGTAAAAGAGGTAAACGACCTTAATGTATTCCCCATTCCCGACGGTGATACAGGTGATAATATGCTGCTTACCGTAATGGGTGGCACAGGATATGATAAGCAGGAGATTTCAAACAGTTCTACTATGATGGAAAAAATCTCTGCAGGCATGCTTCTTTCTGCAAGAGGTAATTCCGGTGTTATTCTGTCCCAGTTTTTTGAGGGAATTAAAAACGGATTTTCAGGTGTTGATGTAGCCGATGCCACAAGCCTTGCGTATGCCTTTGAGATGGGTGTAAAGCAGGCATATGGCTCTGTAATGATACCGACAGAGGGCACAATCCTTACAGTTATGCGTGAAGCGACAGAATACGCAAAAAACAGAAATTCAAACACTCTCATTGACTTTTTTAACGATTTTATTGAGGAATCAAAGCGTTCCCTTGAGAGAACTCCGGAGCTTTTGCCTGTTCTTAAAAAGGCAGGAGTTATTGACTCCGGTGGAGCAGGGCTTATATACATAATCGAGGGTATGAAAATGGTTCTTTTGGGTGAAAAGCTTGATGACGTGTCTGAAAAAGCAGAAAAACCCAATGAAGAAATAGACCTTGATGCCTTCAATGCAGACAGTGTGCTTGAGTTTGGCTACTGTACAGAGCTTCTTGTAAGATTGCAGAACGCAAAAACAGATATAAGCACATTTAATGTAAACGATGTTACAGGCTATCTTTCTACAATCGGTGATTCCATTGTAGCCGTACAGAACGGAAGCGTGCTTAAGATACACGTTCATACCTTTACACCTCATAAGGTTCTTGCTTTTTGCCAGACCTATGGTGAATTTCTTAAGGTAAAGATTGAAAATATGTCCCTTCAGCATAACAGCATTGATTCCCCCGATAGTAATAAAAAAACAGAAAAATCAAACACTCCCCGCAGGAATTTCGGATTTATCGCTGTTGCATCCGGTGCCGGAATCAAAAAAATGCTTGAGGATGTAGGCGTAAATTACATAATTGACGGCGGTCAAAGCATGAACCCATCCACCGAGGACTTTATTTCAGCCTTTGATAGCGTAAATGCAGACACAATTTTTGTTTATCCCAATAACAGTAATATAGTTCTTACAGCTAAGCAGGCAGCTGCATTGTACACAAAATCTGACATACGTGTCATAGAAAGTAAGACCATCGGCGCAGGGTACGCATCACTTTCCATGCTTGATACCTCATCAAATGATGCAGATATAATTGAGAGTGAGCTTAAGGATGCAATGGAGGGTGTTACAACCGTTGAAATTTCCCACTGTGTGCGTGATGCCAACATGGATGGCAAGGAAATTAAAAAGGGCGATTTTATCGGCTTTATCGGTAAGGAGCTTCTTTCTGTAAATAAGGACAGATATACTGTAGCCTGTGAAGCTATTGATAATGCAAACTTCAAGGACTACAATGTATGTATTATGATATGCGGCAAGGACGCAGACGCCCTTGAGGCAGGCAGAATAGAAAGCTACCTTTGTAGTAAGTACAGAGACAAGGAAGTATATGTAATAGACGGTCAGCAGGATGTATACGACTATATACTTATACTTGAGTAGGTGAAATATGACAGCTTTATTATTTATCGGCGCAGCCCTTTGCGGATACCTTATTTCAGGGCTGAATCCTGCCATTATTTTATCAAAGGCAATTTATCACAAGGATATAAGAGAATGTGGCAGTGGCAACCCGGGCTTTACCAACTTCAAAAGAAGCTTCGGCGGTAAGCTTGCATGGTGTGTATTAATTCTTGATTTAACCAAGGCTGCAATTGTAGCTCTCGTATTCGGATTTTTGTTTAAGGCACAGCT
>JAFTHF010000033.1 GCA_017457545.1 Clostridia bacterium | reverse complement strand
GTGTTCGCAAGGCTGAGGAGTTTTTTGAGATAGAAAACCTTTCCGCCCCCGAAAACTCCGAGCTTTATCATCATATTCAGATTGCCCTCCGTGCCCAGGGCATTATGCAGCGTGATACCGACTACGTTATCAAGGACGGACAGGTAATTATCGTTGATACCTTTACAGGCCGTCTTATGCCCGGTAGAAGATATTCCGACGGCTTGCATCAGGCAATAGAAGCAAAGGAGGGTGTTAAGATTCAGCGAGAGAACAGAACTATCGCTACAATCACCTTCCAGAACTATTTCAGAATGTATAAAAAGCTTTCAGGTATGACAGGTACAGCCCTTTCCGAGGAGATGGAATTCAGAGAAATCTATGACCTTGACGTTGTTGTAGTTCCTACAAACAAGCCTATGATAAGAAAGGACCTGCCTGACGCAGTTTATAAAACAGTTGCAGGTAAGGAGAGAGCTATAATCAATAAAATCAAGGAATGTCATGCAAAGGGACAGCCTGTCCTTGTGGGTACTGTTTCCATTGATAAATCGGAAAAGCTTTCTGCCAAGCTTAAGGGCGCAAGAATCCCCCATACAGTTCTTAACGCAAAGTATCACGAAAAGGAAGCTGAAATAGTTGCACAGGCAGGTAAATACGGCGCAGTTACCATTTCCACCAATATGGCAGGACGTGGTACAGATATTATGCTTGGCGGTAACGCAGAATTCCTTGCTAAGAGTGAAATGAGAAAGCAGGGCTACGATGAGGAAACTATCGCCTTGGCAACAGGCAGCTCCCAGTCCGTATCTGAGGATATCTTTGCTGCACGTGCAGTATTCAATGACCTCTATAAGAAGTACAAAATCGAAATTGAGCCTGAGGCTGAAAAGGTAAGAGAGGCAGGCGGTCTTTATATCATCGGTACAGAGCGACATGAGAGCAGACGTATAGATAATCAGCTTCGTGGACGTTCAGGCCGTCAGGGTGACCCCGGTGAATCAAAGTTCTATCTTTCCCTTGAGGATGACCTTATGCGCCTTTTCGGTGGCGACAGAATGTACAGAATGGTAAATGCCTTAGGTCTTGATGAGGATACACCTATTGAGGTAAGAATGCTTTCAAACAGCATCGAAAATGCACAGAAGCATCTTGAGGACCGTAACTTCCAGAGAAGAAAGAATGTCCTTTCCTACGATGACGTTATGAATCAAATGAGAAATCTCATCTATACACAGCGTGCAGAGGTGCTTAACGGCGGTGATATCAAGACTAAGATTTCCGGTATGATTATCGCTACAATATCCGACTCCGTTGATATGTATCTTACAGATGCAGAGTTTGATATTGAGGGTCTTAAGCAGAAATATATGAATCTCCTTTGCACAAAGGACGATTTCCTTGATGAAAAGATAACAAAGAATGAGGTTAAGGATATTCTTACCGAAAGAGCAATTGAGCTTTGGGAAAGCAAGGAGGCGCTCTTTGGTGAGGAAAATCTCCGTGAGGTTGAAAGGGTTATCCTTCTTCGCAACGTAGACGAAAAGTGGATGGATCATCTTGAGGCAATGGATGATCTTCGTGACAGCATAGGACTTCAGGCATACGCACAGAGAAATCCCCTTATTGAGTATAAGATTGCAGGCGCCGATCTCTTTGATGAAATGGTGCTTAATATCCGTGACGATACAGTAAGAGGAATCCTTTCCGCTATGCCCGAAAAGCAGATTCAGCGTGTACAGATTGCGAAGCCAAGCGAGGAGGGCTTTATGAACTTTGGCGCAGGACAGAAAAGAGTAGTAAGAACTGCAGCTCCAAAGAAAAATCCTCCCAAGGTAGGAAGAAATGACCCCTGTCCCTGCGGTAGTGGAAAGAAATATAAGAAGTG
>JAFTHF010000266.1 GCA_017457545.1 Clostridia bacterium | reverse complement strand
GAATGCTCCAGTGCATATACTGCAGGAGTAAGACTTGGGGACATAGTTTTAAAGCTCAATAACACAGATATAAATAAAATTGAGGATTTTACATCTGAGCTTAACAAAAATGGCGAAAAGCCAGTTACAATAACCGTAAAGCGTGGTAATTCAATTTTAAAGTTCACATTGACTCCTAAATACTTTAAAGAAGAGAACTCGTATAAGGCAGGACTGTGGCTTAAAGACTCCACATCAGGTATCGGCACTGTTACATTTATTTCTCCCGAAACAGGTGCATTTGGTGGTTTGGGACACGGAATTTGTGACGGTAACACAGGTAATTTGATTCCTTTGTCCAAGGGGATTATAATGGATGTTACAATTAATGGAGTTAATAAGGGTAAGATCGGTGCAGCAGGAGAGCTTAAGGGTTCGTTTAATACTAAAAAGATCGGTTCACTAACTATGAACTCTTCATCAGGAGTATTTGGAATCATATCTCTTGACAAGGTTGATCCACCCGAGGAAGCGCTTAGTGTCGCTTACAAGAATGAGGTTAAAAACGGTGAAGCGTATATCTGGTGCACATTGGATAACGGATCACCGAAAAAGTTTACTGTATGCATATCAGATATAGACGTTTCTTGCTCCGGAATAAAAAATTTCAGAGTAAAAATAACCGACCCTGCTCTATTACAATCAAACGGAGGTATTGTTCAGGGTATGAGTGGTAGCCCAATTATTCAAAACGGTAAAATCATCGGCGCAGTTACACATGTACTTGTTAATGACCCTACGCAGGGCTACGGAATCTTTATAGAAAATATGCTTAATACAATGCCAGAAATGTTAAAATAAAAAAGAACTTGGGATATCCCAAGTTCTTTTAATTTATGCAAGTTTTGCTTCAAGTCTTTCACGTATAGCCTTAATAAATCCCATTGTGTTAACTGCTGTAGCATTAACGCCCTTTTCAACAAGACCCACAAGGTCTTTAGTCATAATACCGTCATTAAGTGTATCAATACAAGCCTCTTCAAGCTTATTTGCAAATGTTTCAAGGTCAGAAAGGCCGTCAAGCTCTGCTCTCTTGCGAAGGGCACCGGACCAAGCAAAAATTGTTGCCATAGGGTTAGTAGATGTATCCTCTCCCTTAAGGTAGCGGTAATAGTGTCTTGTAACAGTACCGTGAGCTGCCTCATATTCATAATTTCCATCAGGAGAAACAAGCACAGAGGTCATCATAGCAAGTGAACCAAACGCAGTAGATACCATATCTGACATTACGTCACCGTCATAGTTCTTGCATGCCCAGATATATCCACCCTCAGAACGGATAACACGTGCAACAGCATCGTCTATAAGTGTGTAGAAATATGTAATACCAAGCTCTTCAAACTTTTCCTTATAGTTTGCATCATAAATATCCTTAAAAATAAGCTTAAAGGTCTGGTCATACTGCTTGGAAATTGTATCCTTTGTAGCAAACCAAAGGTCCTGCTTTGTATTTATAGCATAATTAAAGCAAGAATGTGCAAAGGAATGAATTGAGCTATCCTTATTATACATACCCTGTAATACACCAGGACACTCAAAATCATAAATAGTCTTACGGAATGATTCATTACCGTTCTTATCTGTGTAAACTAACTCCGCCTTGCCCTCTTCGGGAACTCTGTACTCTGTTGCCTTATATACATCACCATATGCATGGCGTGCAATTGTAATAGGCTTTTTCCAATTGCGAACAGCAGGCTTTATAGAATCAATAAGAATAGGAGCACGGAATACAGTACCGTCAAGAATAGCACGAATAGTTCCGTTAGGGCTCTTCCACATTTCTGTAAGGTTGTACTCTTCAACTCTCTGCTTATTTGGTGTAATAGTTGCGCACTTTACACTTACACCGTACTTCTGATTTGCATATGCAGCATCGTATGTAACCTTATCCTTTGTACGTTCTCTTTCCGGCAAACCAAGGTCGTAGTACTCTGTCTTAAGGTCTACAAATGGAAGAAGAAGTTCGTCCTTAATCATCTTCCAGATGATTCGTGTCATTTCGTCTCCGTCCATTTCAACAAGTGGGGTTGTCATTTTAATTTTTTCCATGTTCAATACCTCCGAACCATAAATATTAAAATTAACAATGTCTTTCGACTGATTTATTTTACCATAATAGCCTTATAAATTCAATAGATTTAGAAAATTAATGCAAATAATTATATTTCCTTATCAATTGATATAAAAAAGCCGTACACGTGTCGATTATTTTATCTAGATGAATTTTTTGGAAAGGTATTAATTGCATAACAATACCCCTTAATGTCAATACTCAAATCAAATATTCGGAGGGGAATATGCATTATAATAAGGTTGAAATATGCGGGGTAAATACCTCTAACTTAACTACTCTTTCCGGAGAGGAAAAGAAAGAGCTTTTATTCAAATCAAAGCAAGGTGACAAAAAAGCACGTGACAAATTAATTGACGGAAATTTGCGTCTTGTACTATCAATTGTACAACGATTTGCAAACAGAAATGAAAATATGGATGATCTTTTTCAGGTTGGTTGTATAGGACTAATTAAGTCTATTGATAATTTTAATATAAATTTAGATGTAAAATTCTCTACTTATGCTGTACCAATGATTATTGGTGAAATCAGAAGATATTTAAGGGATAATAATTCTATAAGAGTAAGCCGTTCTGTGCGAGATTTGGCGTATAGAGCCCTTCAAACCAAGGAAAAACTTACAAACGACAATGGTCGTGAACCTACTATGGAGGAAATTGCAAGGGCTTTAAACGAAAAGAAGGAGGATGTGGTTTGCGCACTTGAAGCAATAACAGAGCCGGTGTCCTTATATGACCCTGTTTATAGTGATTCGGAGGACTCTGTGTTTGTAATTGACCAAATCCGGGACTCTTCTTCTGATGAGGAGCTTTGGATTGAGGATATTGCTATTAAGGAAGCAATTAAACGTCTTGGAGAACGTGAAAAAAAGATAATTGATATGCGTTTTTATTCCGGTAAAACTCAAAGTGAAATTGCAAGTGAGATAGGTATCTCTCAAGCACAAGTTTCAAGGCTTGAAAAAAACGCTCTGGAATCCATCCGAAAACAAATTTAAAAGGGGTACTAATGTACCCCTTTTTATATTAAGATTGTTGCGATAGAATGTGGACCTAAAACTATTTTTGTACTCTTTCCTCTATAACGTATAGCGACTTTTTCATCAAGATCGTTTGTATTTACAATTACTACTGCTATACTTCCCTCCGGATTTTCAAAGTCTGTAGCATAAACCTTTGAATAATATTTAGTAGTTGCCAAGCGATTGGCGCCACGCTTAATATACTTGGAAAAATGTCCCATATAGTAGTAGGCAGGAGTTAAAATAATCTTGTCATTATCCTCATCATATAAAATAGGCGCAGCACATCCACCCTCCATTGGATCATTTGATGCTTTAGATGCGCTACCGACTGTTGAAGCCGCAGTTCTATTATGGAATGGACCTCCGAATTTATTAAGAAGTAAATTCCAATCACAGATACCAATACAATAATTATTTAAATCCTCACAGATTTCAATTGCGTACTTCTCTGCTATACTATCAAATGAAGCCCCAGATGAAGACATTCCACAGCAAAATTCAGTAAGGATAGTAGGCTTATTAAGCACATCAT
>JAFTHF010000265.1 GCA_017457545.1 Clostridia bacterium | reverse complement strand
TAAAGCATTCTCTTTCCTCCTCTGCGCTAAGAGCCTCAGGAAACTTTTGCGCCTGCTCTACTCCTAAAACCATGTATGCAATATGCATAATTATTGAAAAAATATTCATTATTCATCACCTCATATAAAGTATATTTTTATTTGGACAAAAATTGCTTGTCAGGAAAAAATTACATAAGAGAAAGCGAATATATTTTCGATAAAAGCAAACACTAAACTCGACATAATGTCAAAATGGAGGAACACAAAATGTTAATAGATAGAATCGCGCTTCTTATTCTCATTGTCGGCGGTATTAACTGGGGCAGCATCGGTCTTTTCCAGTTCGATATTGTAGCATGGATATTCGGCGGTCAGGCAGCATTAATGTCTAGAATTATCTACGTCGCTGTTGCCCTTTGCGCCTTGTGGTGCGTATCTCTTCTCTTCAGAGAAAGAGTCACCGATGAAGACGAAACAGTTAACCATGTAAAATAAGAAAAAGCGATGGAAATCCATCGCTTTTTTAATTTTTATTTCATAAATGGTTTGTTTTTAAAAAGGTCTATTGATGATAAATAGTTTCCCATAAATGAGTAAAAAAATTTATCTAAAGTTGCAGAAGCTTCAAATTGCTTTTTTACCTTTTCCTCACATTGCTTACAGTCTGCAAGCTTAGTTAAAATCGAAAAAGACATAGATTTCTTAATTTGCTTAAGATAAACTCTGCCCTTTTCGTTTGCTCCTAAGAGAACGGTATATTCCGGAGCTGATTCAATCTCAAAGGTTTTAAGCGCTGTATACAAAACAATTCTACGAAGACGTGCGTAAGTATATGTTTTAGTAGTCAGCTTAGAAAAAAACTCTGAGGAACTTTTACTGTTTAAAGCTGTATCATAAATAAAATATTCTGCTCCGTCGGGAACATCGTAACAGCGTGAGATTTCCTTGGGAGATGACAATAAAATGCTTCTGAAAAGAAAATCCTCTATTTCATGCTTGTCCGTATATTGCTTTCTTGCGATTAGATCTGCATACAGGTCTTCAAGCTCATTCGGTATGCCTATAAATGAATTATTATTCATAAAATATTCACGTATTGCAGATGCTGACATTAGGCTTGAAATGCTTAAATCATTATAATCAGTACCTTCTCTCTTAATAGTTATCGGTATAAGAGAGCTGTTATACTTTTTAATAGCACGAATGTATTCTACACCCAAAATATCGTTTGATTTTTTAGGCGCATTTATTCCTAACCTTTCAAGCGCTGCATCACGTGCGCTTGAATACGATACTGTCTTGTTTTTCAGCAACTCGCTTATTTCACATTCAAACTCATCGCTTGATATAGCATCTGCAACATCTTTGACATAATCAATACTGCCACTTTCAGTACCAAAGCATAAATGGGTAGCGCCAAGCATATGAGCAAGAAATACACCTGCAGATGCAAATACCTCAGCATTGGCTGAGCAAAAGGGATACGGTAGCTCAAGGACGCAGTCAGCACCGCAAAGCACGGCAGATCTTGCCCTGCTGTATTTATCAAAGAGTGCCACCTCTCCTCTTTGAGTGGCATTGCCTGACATAATGGAAATTACTGTGGCATTGGGATATTTTTCTTTGATTTTATCAATCTGATATTTATGCCCCTTGTGAAAAGGATTATATTCACAAATAATTGCAATAATCTCATTCATAGCCACACCTCCTAAAAAAAGACAAAGTTTTTTCCTTATTATGCTTGAAATCATACTTCTTTTATTATATAATATACTTGATTTGATAATTTGTCAAGCAACATTTCGATTTGGAGGATTAAAAATGAAAGTACTCGTTGTAAACGCAGGTAGCTCATCACTCAAGTATCAGTTGATGGATACCAACACAGAAGAAGTTCTTGCTAACGGTATTTGTGAAAGAATAGGCATCGAAGGAAGCCTTATCGAGCACAAGAAGGCTGACGGCACAAAGATTAAGAAGGTTACACCTATGGCTGACCACTCTGTTGCTACAGAGATTGTTGTAAGTATGCTTACAGATGCTGAATACGGCTGCATCAAGTCCATGGACGAAATTGAGGCTGTTGGTCACAGAATCGTACACGGTGGTCCTTACTTCTTTGAAAGCACATTGGTTACACCCGAGGTAGTTGATATCATTGACGAATGCTCTGAGTTTGCTCCTCTTCACAACCCTGCACATATTATGGGTATCAAGGGCTGCACAAAGGTTATGCCCAACACCCCTCAGGTAGTTGTATTTGATACAGCTTTCCATCAGACAATGCCCGCTAAGGCATATACATACCCCCTTCCCATTAAGATGGTCGAGGAGGATCACATCAGAAGATACGGTATGCACGGTACATCCCACCGCTTCGTAGCTACTGAGGCAATCAAGCTTCTCGGCGGCAAGAAGGACACAAAGATTATTACCTGCCATATTGGTAACGGCTCCTCTATCTCCGCTGTACGCGACGG
>JAFTHF010000264.1 GCA_017457545.1 Clostridia bacterium | reverse complement strand
TAAAAAAACGGACACGGCATTCTGCCGTGTCCGTTTTTGGATCACTGGATGATGGGTCCCCAGCCGTCTTCGGTGTTTGCGCCTGCATTTTCAATGCCGGTGCCTGTGGGGGCAGGCGGATTTGTAACCACCTCTCCCTGCTCGTCGGTTACGTTCTCACCGTTCTCATCGGTAACGGGAGTTCCCGGAACAGGCTGCTCTACCGTGGAGGTAGGCTCCTTCGTACCGGAGGTGCCGGCATTCGACTCGGTGCAGGATACCGCACAAACCAGAACACAAAGAATGAGGGAAATCGCTAAAAGCGTTTTCTTCATAGTGTTTTTCTCCTTATATAAAAAGTAATGGGGCTCGCTTTTTATTATGCTTTTCCAATAGAGCCGAACAGCTCCATCTTTTCCTTTACGGTTGCCTTGATTGCTTCCACACCGGGAGCGAGAAGCTTTCTGGGGTCAAAGCCCTTGCCCTGAAGATCCTTGCCTGCCTCAACGTACTCACGGGTTGCTGCCGCGAATGCGAGCTGGCACTCGGTGTTTACGTTGATCTTGGACACGCCGAGCGAGATCGCCTTCTTGATCATGTCCGCGGGAATACCCGTTCCACCGTGAAGCACGAGGGGCATCTCTCCAACCTTCTCGGATACTGCTGCCAACGTATCAAAGGAAAGTCCTGCCCAGTTTGCGGGATATTTGCCGTGAATGTTTCCGATGCCCGCCGCGAGCATGGTCACGCCAAGATCTGCAATCATCTTGCACTCGGTAGGATCTGCGCACTCGCCCATTCCAACAACGCCGTCCTCTTCGCCGCCGATCGAGCCGACCTCAGCCTCGAGGGAAAGTCCCTTCTCATTGCAAACGTGAACGAGCTCCTTGGTCTTCTCCACGTTCTCAGCGATCGGATAGTGCGATCCGTCGAACATAATGGAAGAAAATCCGGCATCAATGCACTTGTAGCAAGCCTCATAGCTTCCGTGATCGAGGTGAAGCGCAACGGGAACGGTGATCTTCAGCTCATCGATCATTCCCTTTACCATATCCGTGACGGTCTTGAAGCCGCACATATACTTACCTGCACCCTCGGAAACACCGAGAATAACGGGAGAGTTAAGCTCCTGAGCTGTGAGAAGGATAGCCTTTGTCCACTCAAGGTTGTTGATGTTGAACTGACCTACGGCATATTTGCCTGCTTTTGCTTTTTCAAGCATTTCTTTTGCGGAAACTAACATTTTAATTACTCCTTATATATACTAAAAATTTTTTCAAAATAAGTGATCAAAATTTAATCGCTAATATTATACATCATTTATATATTAAAATCAATAGCTTTTCAAATTTTGTTTACTGCCACGCTGAAAATATATTCACCCTCAACGTATGTATCTATATCAAGCTCTGTTGTGTCAATTTTAAGATTTCTTGAAAGGGCAGAGCCGAGCATTTTTGAGTATGCTTCCTTTCTTGTCCATATCTTATAAAATTCAAGAGAGGAATAATTTGCGCCCTCAAGCTGCTTTACCTCATTTTTGACAAAGTATCTTTTTGCAAAATTTTTTATATCGGTGTCGTTTTTTTCTGTCACCTTTTCAATATCCAAGCCCACAGGCGTGTCGGAAACTGCACAGGCAACACGACCCTTGGAGTGAGAAATGTTGAAAAATATTCCTTCCTTATCCACAAAGGGCTTACCGTAATCATTAAGAATAAACTTAGGGTTCTCAGCACCAAAATACTTGCTAATCATTTCCTTGCAGAGGTTAAGTCCCGCAAGATGCTCCCTGTCCTTTTTCTGTCTTGGCGTGTCACTTTCCAAAAAAAGCACGTCCACGTGTTCGATTTTTAACATAATACTCCTCCTTTTAGTCATATCTACAATATTATTTTACCATAATTTAGGCTATAAATCAATTTTTTTATTGCAAAACGGTGCAAAAAATGATAAAATAATATTAGAAGAGCATTTTTCTTATCTTTAATTTACCTATGGAGGTATCACTATGTCAAAGAATATTCTTATTACTATTGCACGTCAGGTAGGTAGCGGAGGCCGTGAGGTTGGTGAGCTTGTTGCTAAGAATCTCGGTATTGATTACCACGATAAGAGCCTTATAAATATGGCAGCAGAAAAATCGGGCCTTAGCGCAGAGGTGCTTCATAATACAGATGAAAAGGCGACACCCAGCTTCCTTTATTCTATTGCAATGGGTGGAATGGGTATGGTTCCCTTTACCCACGGTATGCCTTATGATACTCCCATTAATGACAGACTTTTTGTGTTGCAGTCCGGTATTATTGAGGAGCTTGCAAAGAGTCACTCCTGCGTATTTATAGGCAGATGCGCTGATTTTGTATTAAGAGATTTTGATAATGTATTAAGAGTATTTATCTATGCAAGTCCCGAAAAGAGAGCTGAAACTATTGCAAAGCAAAATGATATCAGCATAGGAGAGGCAAAGAACCTGGCAACCAAGCTTGATAAAAAGCGTGCAAGCTACTACGGATACTACACCTCAAAGAAATGGGGCAGAAGCGAAAACTACGACCTTATGATTGACACCACCAAGATTGGTGTGGAGGGCGCAGCTAAGCTTATTGAGGAATACGTTAAGCTTATGAACACCGAAAAATAAAATAAGGCAGGATCAAATCCTGCCTTTTTCTATGTAATTTGATTACTGAACGTTTTCGTTCAAATATTCTACAACGTCACCAACAGTGATAAATTTGTGCATATCGTTTTCATCAAATTCTACACCGAATGTATCTTCGCAGAGAAGAACGAGGTCAGCAAGTTCCAATGAGTTGATACCGAGGTCATTTGCAAGCTCAGCTTCCATTGTGATTTCATCAGCATTGATGGAAAGCTCTTCAACAAGAATGTCTTTCAATTTCTCAAACATGATTTTTCTCCTTAATACACATAAATAAATTTCTTAAAGTCGCCTAAATAATTATAATGTTTTTTTGTTGTCTTGTCAATATAGCAAAGTGTAGAAATAAATTTGTGATTTACGTAAATATTTGTGCAATATTAACAAAGACAATTAGCAGACTAAACTAAAAATGTAGTTTATTTGTTTTTATCTCCCGATTTTATATTGGCAAGAGGGTTTACGTTTATTGCGTCCTCCATACCCTTATTAGATACGTGAGTATATATTTGGGTGGTGTTAAGCTGCTCATGACCCAGAATTTCCTTAAGCACCCTGACATCAACCTTGCCCGTCTGATACATAAGGGTTACCGCAGTATGACGGAGCTTATGAGTTGAAAAATGCTTATATTCAAGTCCTGCAGCGGCAAGATATTTGTATACAAGCCACTGTACAGTCTTGTTGCTTATTCTTTTATACTGCTTGCTTATAAAAAGTGCGGGAATATTTACAGCCCTGTACTTTTCGCTAAGTCTTATATTAAGATATCTTGTAAGGGCATCTCTGCACGCATCATTTAAATATACAATTCTTTCCTTTGCGCCCTTACCAAGCACTCTTAAGGAGCGAAGCTCTCTGTCAATGTCATTTATATTTATTCCCACAAGCTCGGAAAGACGCATACCACAGTTTAAAAACAGTGTAATAATTGCGTAGTCCCTCTCCCGTGTCTTTGATTCCTTATCGTTTTGCACAGCCTCAAGCAGACTTACGCTTTCCTCAACAGTAAGAAACTTAGGTAGGGATTGCTTTTTCTTCGGGGATTCAATATCAATTGCAGGGTTTTTATCCATAAGGTGTCGCTTCTGGCAAAGATACTTGTAAAACGCCTTTATAGCAGACAGCTTACGTGACCTTGCAGATGCCTTGTTGCGCCTGTCGTTTGATACATAAACAAAGAAATCGTATATTTCACTTGTAGTGACAGAGAAGATAAAATCATTATCAAGCCCCGAAATATCTATGTAGTTAAAATCGTCGCTAAGATAGTCAACCCCGTTTCTCTTTGCGTAGATATATTTAAAGAAAAGACGAAGGTCAGACAAATACTCGTCCACGGTTTTCTTAGAGCAGACCTGGATAGTCAGCTTATAAGAAGCAAAATCGCGGACAAGCTGAGGCATTTGTTCCACATTAAAGCTTTTTTCCATGTTCTTCTCCTTTACTCTATGTCAATCAAGTTAATTTTAGCACAAAAAAATCGGTATTTGTATAAAAGATGTAAATTTTTTCTGATAATCTTGAAATTTGCTATTCTTTTATATATAATACATATAGCAAACAATTAAGGCGGTATTGTGATGATTAACTTTTTTAAAGAAAATATTTCTATGATATGGAAATGTATTTTGTATCATATTGCAATGATGATGTTTTCCCTTGTGGTTTCTATTGCAGGACACAGAATAGGCAACACGGTTTATATTATTGCAGGCATTTTCACTATCATATTCTACTTGTTCCTTGTTTATACACTCTTTATTGAAAAGGGTAATGAGGATAAGATAAAGATAGACGGTGGCAGAATGGAAAAAAGCAATTCCTACGGCTTCCTTGTATTTTTGGCTGCAAACTCACTTAACCTTGTTTTATCCCTTGTTGCATTTGTAACATATTTCTTTACCACCCCCGATACTGTTACAACAGCTAACAGCATTCACGGTGCATTCAAGATTATTGTTCACTACTATAACGCAGTTTATATGGTAGTTACAGCAGCCCTTCCCAAGTTCCCTGCAATCTATATTCTTACAGTAGTCCCCGGACTTGTAGTTGCAGGTGTATCCTACATTCTCGGCATTAACGGTGTTAAGCACTTTATGCCCGAAAGCAAAAAGGAAGACAGAGAAAGAAGAAGATAAAAGAAAAACGCACGGTAGCACCGTGCGTTATTTTCTTATGTATCTTACTTTGTGCAGATAGGATCTTTGCCGAGAAGCAAGAATACGAGGTCGAGTACCCAACAGATGGTTGCACCTGCGAAAATCCATACAAGACCAACAACGAGCATAACTGCATTGCTTGTGCAAGCGCCCTTAACGATACGGTAGATAGCCCATACGATGTTAAGAACAGGAAGCGCAAAGATAATCTTAGCAATAAGAGGAAGCTCGTCAAATGCCTTAATAAGTTCCATAGTAATCTCCTTTGATTTTAGTAGCCATAAGCTCATTTATATTATATCAATTTTGTGATATAAAATCAACCTTTTTTCTCAGCTTTTTTAAGATTTTCAAGCTTTCTTATAAGTGGGAAGGTAAGAGGCCATACTACCGCTGCAAAGAGAACGATAATCGCATAACGGAAGGAATGGGCAATTGCGTGTCCGGCGAAAATAAAGTTAAGAACAGGCTTAAGCCCTGCCTTAATACCAAGGATAAGTCCAAGACCTACTGCAAGCTTGATAATCTGAGTATACCATTTACCCTCTGTACTGAAGTTAACATATTTTGTTTCAAGGAAGAATGCAAGTATCATACCGAGAGTAGCACCGAAAAGAGTGTACGCATTCTTAATGCCTGATGCAAGATTATGCTCATCAATATCAGCAGGGAAGTTGTAAAATTCCACATAAAAGATAAGGGCAAGAGACATTGCGGCCATACAGGAGAGGGTAATATACATTATCTTATGGTTTTCGTAGGCTCTGTCCATAAGGGGCTTTATTGCAAAAATAAGAAGGACTGCAATGCCTATCGATACAAGAACGTCAAGAGGTGTATGCACACCAAGATACATTCTTGAAAATGCTACAAGCACACAGATAACCACACAGGGTATCCATATTGCTTTTTTGTTTTTGTAAATGTATGCAATACCGCCAAAGTTTCCGACAGCGCTCTGTGTATGTCCACTTGGGAAAGAGTATCCCGTTGCCTCTGCACGTGCGCTTTCCACAATGGTAAAGTCCTTGTCAAGCACCCAGGGACGGGGAATTCTGAAAAGCAGCTTTAAAAACTGATTAAGCACAGTTCCCACAAAGCCAACGCTTAAAAGGTAGTAGCCGTCCTTTTTGGAAAAGCACCAGAAAATAAGAATAGCCGCAGCCATAAAAATAGTTTCCTCACCTAAGTGAGTAATAAGGGAGAGAAGAAAATCGCATACAGGATTTCTTATACCCTCAAGAAATCTTAAAAAGCCCATAGTAAGCTCCTTTACTGTTTTGTTATATAAATTGTAATACATCTTATAATAAAAATCAAGATAATTATTGACAAAAAAAGTCAAAAGGTATATAATACCCAAAAAAAGCAGGAGGAACAAAATGGATAAAATAAAGGTTTATTTAAGGAAATATTTTGTTACCGCTATGGGTGCTATGGCACAGGGCTTATTTGCTACCCTGCTTATCGGCACAATCATAAAGACGGTAGGACAGTATACAGGTCTTGACTTACTTGTTCAGATTGCCGGATTCGCTTCAGGCGCAACAGGTATGGCAAT
>JAFTHF010000263.1 GCA_017457545.1 Clostridia bacterium | reverse complement strand
TACTGCAACAACTCTTCGTAACATCATCGGTGACCTTGAGCTTGACCACACTCTTACATCAAGAGACACAATCAATGCAAAGATCCGTTCTATTCTTGACGAAGCAACAGACCCTTGGGGCATCAAGATAAACAGAGTAGAGCTTAAGAATATTAAGCCCCCTGCAGAAATTCAGGACGCAATGGAGAAGCAGATGAAGGCAGAGCGTCAGAGACGTGAGGCTATTCTTCGTGCCGAGGGCGAAAAGTCCAGTAGCATTCTTGTTGCTGAGGGTAAGAAGGAAAGTCAGATTCTTGAGGCTGAGGCTGCAAAGCAGGCTGCAATCCTTCAGGCAGAGGCTGAAAAGGAAGCAAGAATTAAGAAGGCTGAGGCAGAGGCTGAAGCAATTCTTAAGATTAACACAGCACAGGCTGAGTCAATTAGACTTATTAATGAAGCAAATCCCGATGAGGCGTATCTCCTCTTAAAGAAGCTTGAAGCATTTGAAAAGGCAGCTGACGGTCAGGCAACAAAGATTATCGTTCCCAGCGATCTTCAGGGCGTTGTAGGCCTTGTAAACGCAATTACAGAATCAACAAAGAAATAAAATAAAAGATGCGATTGAAAAATCGCATCTTTTTTATATATTCTCACTTTTACCCGTAAGGTAATCAACCTCATTTTTGGTAAGCTCACGCCATTTACCCCTTTCAAGGTCATTAAGCTTCAGCTTGCCTATTGCAATTCGTGTAAGACGCATAATAGTAAGTCCGCATTTATCACACATCTTACGAATCTGCCTATTTCTACCCTCATTAAGAGTGAAAAGAGTATTTGTAGCGCCGTTTTTTTGTGAAATAATTCTCACCTTGACCGGCTTCAGCTTATATCCGTCAATCTCCATAGGAGAAGTAAGCTGGGACAGCTGCTCGGGAGAAATATCACCCTTAATCATAACGCTGTATACCTTTGGCATATTGTTTTTTGGATGAGTAAGTCTGTTTGTCAGCTCACCGTCGTTTGTAAGAATAAGTAATCCCTCAGAGTACATATCAAGTCTGCCAACGGGGTAAACTCTTTCTCCAACGTCGGAAACCAAATCAAGTACTGTCTGTCTTCCTTTTTCATCGGATGCTGTGCAAACATATCCAAGAGGCTTATTAAGCATGATGTAACGTCTGTTTTCGCCACCCTCATACTTAAGCACCTTGCCGTTATATGTAACGGTGTCCCTTTCAGGGTCCACCTTGTCGCCAAGCTTAGCAATTACGCCGTTTATCTTGACATTTCCTGCCTCAATAACCTTTTCTGCATTGCGTCTTGACATTATTTTATTATCAGTAAAAAACTTTTGAAGTCTTATTTTTTCCATATCAGCCAAAAATTCTTTCTAAAAATGATTTTTTATATTTAATCGCCTTAATATTTTCAAGGGCATAAAGCTTACATTCTCCAATAATTCTATCACCACAGTAAAACAATATCCGTCCAACCTTGTCTCCTTGCTTTATGGGAGCGCACAGCAATCTGTCATATTCCGTGACAGCACGTATATTATCCCTGTTTCCCTTTTTTAAAGTAACCGAGAGACTGTCATAGTTAGAGCAGAGAATATTGCTTTTTTCACCGCCTACAAGGTCAAGTGAAAGAGTGTAATCTCCTGCCTCTGCAAGAGTAATACATTCATATTGAGAAAAGCCGAAATCAAGTAAATTCTTATGGTCATTCCAATCGTTTGGCGCATTCAGAGTAGTGCAAATAAGCTTGACTCCATCTCTTTCAGCGCAGGACACAAGGCATCTGCCACATTTTTTGGTAAATCCCGTTTTAACACCTATTGCGCCATCATACATTCGTAAAAGCTTGTTGTGGTTTACCAACACACGGGAGCCATCGTCGTAAAGTGGAATTACCAGCTTTTTTGTAGCAACAATCTCTTCAAATTTAGGATTTTTCATAGCATATAAAGCCAGATGTGCAAGGTCATAAGCGGTAGTATAATGCTCAGGGTCATCAAGTCCGTGAGGGTTAGTAAAATGAGTACTGTCAAGCCCAAGCTGATGGGCCTTTGTATTCATCATTTCAATAAAATTTTCGTACGTTCCACCTACGTAAATTGCAATAGCTGTCGCTGCATCGTTGGCGCTTTCCAGCATAAGTGCATAGACAAGCTGAGAAAGAGTTAGCTTTTCTCCTTCCTTAAGGTAAATAGAGGAGCCCTCTATTCCTGTTGCTTCATAAGGAACAGTCACTGTATTATTTAGCTTGCCGCTTTCAATTGCCAAAAGGGCAGTCATAATTTTAGTTGTGCTTGCCATGGGTGCGATTGCGTAAGCGTCTTTTTTATATACAATATCTCCGCTGTCAGCCTCTATTAATACGGCATGTCGGGCAGAGATATCCTGTGCGTATAAAACAGACACAAAAGAGAAGAATGTAAATATGAACGATAAAATAAGCGAAAGAAATTTTGACATAATAACCCCTTAAAATTAATTCAAGATTAGTATGCCAAAATATCAGCTTATAATTTATACGTTAATTTTCCTCATCTGTATCGTCATTACCTTTTTTACCAAAAAGATTCTTGAATTTTTCGATAATTTCGGGAGAGCTTTCAATAAGACCTACTATCTGTGAGATAGGATCCTTAGACTCAGCATTAACATTAAGAAGCTCAACCTTACCCTTAGGGTCAATTACAAGGAAGCCGACAGGGGATACGGTAACACCTGTTCCGCCGCCTCCACCGAAATTTTTATTAGTGGGAGCCTTTTTACCGAAGTAGTCAACACCGCCTGTTGCAAGTCCTACAAAAATTTTAGAAATAGGAATAATTACAGTACCGCTGGCAGTTTCAATAGGAGTACCTGTTACTGTATTTGCATCTACCATTGATTTTACATTTTCAAGGGCGGTTTTGATAATGTCACTTTGAGTTGTCTTTTCCATTTTCATCCTCCGATAATGATTGTTTCTTGGATTTGTAAATAAAATATGTTTTCAACAGACTGATAAGTAACTTTACACCGGAGAAAACTCTGATATAAAGCGTTATTTTACCCTCTATTGATGATTTCTGTGATATGAAATTACTGTTTATATTGATGTCCGAAAAACGGGAAATTTCCACATTTGATACCGTATCAAGAGCCTCTAAAAGATAAGCCACCGATTGTACCGTAGCACCGTACAAAAGTGCGGTTTTTGTTGCATCCTCACAGGCAACTACAATATTAAGTCTGGCAAATTTAAAGTGCAGTCCGCCCATGGCCTTTGAGGCAAGACTTAAAATTAAGTCCTTGATTTCCAAAATAGCCTTAACAGGTGAAACTGTTTTTTCTTCCTGGACAGTAACCTCTTTTGTTGGCTGCTTTTCAGACTTTACTTTTTTCTTTTTCTTCTTTTCTTTGAGCTTTACTTTTTTGGGATAAAGTCTTATTCTGACAAACAAAATACGCAGAAAAACACGTAGCTCATTTTTATATGAAACCACAATATTCACTTTCATGGATAGTAAGAGCGCTAAAAAGAGAAGTATAGCTCCCACTACATATATCCAACCGGGCATAGTGTCCTCCGTATTTGTTCTTTATGTTTTATTCTTCGTTTGGTGTATCTTCAATAATATCCTCTGCATCAATTTCAACCTGAGGTCCTTCAATAAGCTCAAGCTCCTCTTCCTCAGCTTCAACTACATCTGGAACATTGATTTCGGGCTCATTTTCAACATCCTCGACTTCATGGGATTCAGGCATTTCAACATCAAGAGGAATAATTTCACCATCATTCTTCTGTCTTGGTGTATCCACATAAGGAAGCTGCTCAAGGGATTCAATACCGAAGCATCTTAAAAATGTAGGTGTAGTTCTATATAAATAAGGTCTGCCGGGTACATCAAGACGTCCGCAGATTTCAATAAGATTTTTTTCGCAAAGGGAAGCCACAATATATGCGCTGTCAACTTTTCTTACGGTGTCAACAAAGGCACGTGTAACAGGCTCATTGTATGCAATAATTGCAAGTACCTCAAGAGAGGATGCAGAAAGGTTACCACCTTTTTTAATTCCCAATGCTTCTTTAATATAGGGGAGAAAGCTTTCCTTTGTGCATAGCTGACAGGAATCCTCAAAGGTAAGCATCATAATACCTCTTTCGGTATCAGCATTGTATTTTTCAGAGAATACTCTTACTGTCTTTCTTATTTGTGATTCTGTATATCCGAGAACCTCACCAAGCTTAGAGTAGGACATAGGGTGTCCTGCGGCAAAGAGAATAGCCTCAATAGCCTTTTCAAGGTCCTTACTATCTACTTTTTCTAAATTATCCATTGTTTTGTTCTCCGTCTGCTACTCTGATTTTGCCGTGGTAAAGCTCCACGTAGATATTATTTCAAAGTTCAATTACACCCTCATCGGTAATAACGTCCTCTTTAATTACAATTCTGCCCGCATTAAGCATTTCAAGCATAGCCATAAATGTAGCTACTAGCTCATGGCGACTTCTTATGCCGTTAAAGCACTCAATTGCTCTTGCGCTACCGCCTCTAATTAGAAGCAATCTTAAAATAGAGAATACCTTTTCGCTTACAGATACAGTTCTTTTACTGATAAGGGGTCTGATTTTTTCAGTAGCCTCCTCATCGGTAAATTGAATACTGCTCATTACTCTCATAAATGCAAGAGAAAGCAAATCAATATCGTGCTCGGCTACATAGGACCTATCGGGAGGAATCTCATCGGTATCCTTTTCCATACGTCCTGCGTAAATAGAGTACATAGTATTTAACTTTTCTGATGCCTGCT